>CAZZAQ010000183.1:7017-7895 GCA_964652165.1 uncultured Bifidobacterium sp. | reverse complement strand
CCGTATCCGGGGAAGATCATCCCCGTCCACCTCGCGCAGATCGGCGGCGAACTCATCTGCCAGAAGGATGCGTTCCTGTGCGCCGCCAAGGGCGTGAGCGTGGGCATCGCGTTTCAGAAAAAGATCGGCGTCGGCCTCTTCGGCGGAGAAGGGTTCATCATGCAGCGGCTGACGGGCGACGGCTGGGCGTTCGTCCACGCGGGCGGCACTGTCATCCCGAAGGAATTGGCGGCGGGCGAAATGCTCCGCGTGGACACCGGCTGCATCGTCGCCTTCCAGCCGACCGTGCAGTACGACATTCAGTTCGTGGGCAAGGTGAAATCCGCGCTGTTCGGCGGCGAGGGATTGTTCTTCGCGACCCTGCGCGGGCCGGGATACGTCTGGCTTCAGTCGCTGCCGTTCAGCCGGCTGGCGGATCGAATTATCTCCGCGTCGTCGAGGGGCCGCGGCGGGAAGGACGAAGGCTCGGTGCTCGGCGGTCTTGGCCGGTTGCTGGACGGGGACAATTAAGATTTACGCCTTCCCATAGAGCCGGGCGACAGAATCGCCGTAGCCATTGTAGGGCTGGGTGCGGACGCGGTCGCCCGTGTCGATGAGCCGCTCGAAGGCCTGGGACCAGCGCGGGTGCGGCACCTTCGGGTTAACATTGGCCTCGAAGGGATATTCGTCCGGTACGAGCGTCTCCCAAAAGCTCGTGGGCTGTGTGGTGACGAATTCGATCCTCACGATCGATTTGATGCTTTTGAAGCCGTACTTCCACGGCACGACCAGCCGCACCGGCGCCCCGTGCTGCCGGGGCAGCGGCTTTCCATAAATGCCCGTGGCCAGCAGGCAGAGCGGGTGCATCGCCTCGTCCGTCCGCAAGCCTTCGAAGTACG
>CAZZAQ010000183.1:0-7007 GCA_964652165.1 uncultured Bifidobacterium sp. | reverse complement strand
GCGCCATACCGGGCGCTTCAGCAGGGCGGTTGAAGGTGAAGAAGCGGACGAACTTCGCTTCGGGCTTGGGCTGCGCCGCTTCGATCAATTTGCTCAAGGGAAACCCCGTCCACGGCACAACCATCGCCCACGCTTCGACGCAGCGGAGACGGTAAACGCGCTCCTCCAGCGTGAAGCGCTCGGCCAGTTCCGACGCGTCGAGGGTCATCGGCTTCTCTACCAGGCCGGAGATCTCGATTGGCCAGGGTGAAATCGTGAGCCGCTGCGCCAGTTGGGCTATGTCCTCCTTGTCCAGCGAGAACTCGTAAAAGTTATTGTAGTTCCCGGCGACTTTTTCGTTGGTCAGCCGCCAGCCGGGGTTGAAGTCCGGGTTGCGCCTGGCGGGATACTTCGCGCCAAGGGTGGATTTCTCGGCGGCCCGCGTGACCGGGCTTGCGCCGAGCGCAAGCGCGCCCGCGCCCGCAAAACCGAGTTGTTGAAGGAAACGCCGACGGTTTTGGAAGCCGCGCTCGGGAGTCACACGCGATTCCGGGAGGAACCACTCGGGCCGGACGATCAAGTTCGCCATGGCCTTAAAATGCCTCACTCGGCGGAGCGCGCCACCAGAAACTTTTGGGTCCTTACGCCTACTCTCACTCTTACTCTTACTCTTACTCTTACTCTCAAGCGCGTCCTCCCAGGGGTTAAGGGAGAAAGAGTAAGAGTAAGAAGGTCGCCGCCGACACGGTTGATTGCCCTGGACCTTGACCCGTGCCTGCGTTTCTGTAGCACTACCGGCCACCCAGCTATGCCAATCCTCGCCGCCGCCGGAACCGCGCCCGATTACTGGCCGTTCGCCGTTCTGGCCATCAGCGTCGCGCTCATCCTCCTCCTCATTACCAAACTCAAAAGCTGGACGGTCGTCGTGAGCGTCAACAGCGTCGTCGGGCTGATTGTCTGCCTGATTTTCTCGAAGCTCGTTCCGCTCGCGCAACAGGCGATGTGACCTCGCCAGGCTATTCGGGCCATTGTTGTTGCGCGGCGAGCTGATCCACGCCGTTGTTCAACGTCCGCACCGGAAACAGCACTCCGGAGAGGTCGCGATTGTTGAACCAGGCCCGCCGGTAGCCCGGCTGAAGCGTGTCCAGGCACGGCAGCGGCGTTGAGGGCCCCGGTGTTCCGGGTCCAGGATGGTCGCAGTCTTCGACGAAGGGTGCGCCTGGCATCACGCCGATGGGGCAGTGGCGCACTCGGAGCGCGCTGGCGTTGCCCAGGGCGACCACGTTGTTCCCAAAGACGGCGTGTTGGATGTCCGAGTAGAACAATCCCCAATCCGGGCTGAACGGGCGCGGCGCCCAGCCGGGATAGCGGATGATATTGTTCAGTGCGGTGATGTTGGTGACGGTGCCGCTGGGAGGCCCAAGGCACAAATCACAAACGGCCAGGCCCGAGCCGCCCCCGGACAGCACGATCTCGTTATCAAGACAGGTGATGGAGTCGAAGGTGGCGCCCGGATAAGTCAGCATGTACACGCCGCCGGCGACGTTCAGGAAGAGATTGCTGCGGATGAGCACCGGGCCAACATTCTCGCCCGCGACCGGTTCGTAGTACACCGCCTGGGTGCAATCGACCACCAGACAGTTCTCGATCCGCCCGGCCGACGCCGCGTGAGAGTAGGTGAACCAGGGGCGCAATCCTGACATGGTGCAACGGCGGACGACCGCGTTGGTCAGACTGACTATCGAATTGCCGCCGATGTTCAGCACGGTCAGCCCGTCGGTGTTCTGAGTCGCCGGCTCGGTAAACGTGCAATCTTCAACCAGCACATTGCCGACCCTGGGCGTTCTGGGGTCGGGGAGCGGGGAGAGGCCAATGGGGAAACATTCCCGCCCTGCTTTGGTACCGAAGCCGACGATCCTCAGGTGTGTGAATTTCAGATTGCTACCGTAAAGGTTGACGGCGCCCACCATGCCCTGCGTGCCGCTGGCCCAGCGCGTGGCGGGATCCCGATCCACGGCCTGGAACACCGGGTAGCCGGCGCCCCAATCCAAAGCGTTGAGAGCGCGGGGCAGCCGCATCTCGACGGGCGCAGCGCCGTTATGGGGCGTCGCTTCGCGGAGGCTGTAGAAATCCACCCCGGCCTCCCGGCTCGTGAGCAAGAGCACCAGTCGGTCCGTGACGATTGCCGCAGGAGATTGCTCGGTGCCGAAGACCGCCATCTCGCGGCCCTTCGCTGTGCGCGGCTGTCGCACGAAAGAAACGTCGTTATATTGGCCGGTGACCTCGTCGCGGGCCCTGATGGTGTAGAGCGCCGCCGGCCCGAGCCGGCCGAAGTTTGTGAGCGTCTTACAATTCCATTCCAAGCTGAGCCGGTTGACTGCGCTGCCGGGCGGCAGCGGCAGGACGATCTCCGCCTGGCTTTCCGGCCCGCTGGCCCAGGAGGTGCCAGCATTTCCGTCCGCCAGGAACAGGGCGGTGTGTTGGCTGTCCAGCCGGCTTTCGCCGCCGCCCGGCACTGTCGCCATAGGCAGGCTCACCGACGCACCCGACACTTCGAATTCCGTCAGCCCGTAAAAGTCCACGCCCGCCATGCGACGATCGAGTTGGAGATAAAGTTCGTCCGCCACCGCGCCCACGGCCACAACGTCCACCTGTCCCGTGCTGGTCAGTGCGGGACCGTTCGTGCCGAAGATGTTGGTGCCAAACCTGCGCGCGCTCAGACTGAATTCAGCCGGGCGCCCAAACTGCCAGCCCAACGCCCCCGGCACCGACCCCGAGGCCCAGCGCAACGTCACCGAATTCACCAGGCTGGCTTCCGCCAGCGGAATCCGGATCCACACCGGCTCACCGCGGGTGTATTTGGGCATGTTCGCCGCGTTGCAATTCAGTTCCATTTGATGCACTTCGAACCCGTCGCACAAGGCGCCGAACGAAGTCCCGAAGATGACCTCTTCGCCCCGAGCCTCCCAGATATCCACCAGCCGGATGGTCGTCCGGCCCGGGCCCTCGGCGCCGGCCCCGACATGCTTGCAGCCCGGGGAGGCTGTGGAGCGCTCCAAGTATTTCCATCCATGAGTCTGATATTCGCTCGGCTCATAGAAGAAGCAGTCGTAATAGTTGTTCGTTTTCCAGATCGCATCCAGGGCTTGAGCCGGACCCGCGAGCCAGGCCTGTGCCGGACTGCTGCCATCCTGCGGCTCGACGGACCCGCCGCCAGGCGACAGCCAGTGCGGCTCCACCACACTCACCGTGACGACGGCGGGTGGGCTGGTGAACTCCCCGTCGCTCACGGTGTAGGTGAAGGCATCCGGACCCTTGCGCCCGCCGGCCGTGTAAGTGACGACAGGCGAGTTGGCAGCCAGCTCCACGGTCCCGTTGGTGGGAGTCAAAACGGGAGAGATTGTGTAAGTCAGAGGTCGCCCCGCGGGGCCGGAGCCGGCCAGGTTGAAGTTAGTGCCGGTATTCCTGAGTACGGTCTCCCACATCACGTCAGCCACCGGGCCGATCTCCGCTTCACCCCGTTCGCAGCCGTGAATCTTCAGTTCATCGATCACCCCATTGAAGTTCGATGCCCCCGGCACGGAACCCACCACCAGCGGCGCCTGGCTGCCCCGGATGGCCCCGCTGGCGGCGTGGACTTTTCGCCCATCGGCATACACCGTGGCGATGCCACCGTTGTAGGTCAGGTCGAGTTTCGTCCAAACACCTTCGAGGATCGGAACCGGCGTCTGTAAGTCGAGCGTTCCTCCCCAATTTGTGGATTCGAGTTCCAGGCGGGTCGGACCGCCTTCCTCCACGTCAATCGCCAATTGCCAACCGTTGCTGGCTCCGGCCCCGCAACTCATCAAGCCGCTCCGGCCATCCGGCAGCCCCTCCGGCCGCAGCCAGAACGAGATGCTGAACGACCCGCCGCTGGGTGGGAGTACCGCGTACTGATCATTGCCGATGACCACCGGGCCGTCGCTCAAATCGATCCCCGAGCCCTCGCGCCCCGGCGCCCACGCCGTGGCTTCTGTCACGCTTCCATGGCGGCCATTCACGCTGCTGTCCGCAGCCAGGTCTCCGCAACCCTCGGCGAAACGCCAGTGCCCGTTCAGCGCCACCTGCTCGGGCGCCAGGCAGTTGGTGTACGTCCGAATGTCGTCCAGCCGACCCAGGAAACTGTTCAGCCCGCCCACCCCACCTCCGAAGTAAATCGGCCCGTTCTGCGCCGGCAAGGCGCCGGCGCCACGCGCAAGCAGTGCGCCATCCAGGTATAGATTTCCTTCCGCGCCGTCGTGCGTCACCGTGAGCCGGCGCCACTGCCCGGGCAACAGCAGCGACCGCCCCGTCACACTCAACCCGCCGCCCGCAAACACCAGCTCATTCGTGCCCACCCCCGAAGTGTTCAGCGCGACGCGCCAGCCGTTGGCGCCGGTCGTGTCCGTGCCCGCCAAGCCGCGCCAGCCGGTCGTCAATGCCTCTGGATTAAACCAGAAGGAAACGCTGAAGGGCTGGCCCGCCCCCGGTAACACACGATAATTCTCGTTGCTCACCCATGCCCGGCTTCCACCCGCCTGCACTGCCGCCCCATTGAAGCGAAGCGCTCCCGGCCCGAAGCGACCGCTTCCCCAGTCCGTGCCGGCGGTGAACAGCACTGCGCCCGCGCCGCTCTGGTCTCCGGACATCTGGCCTGTTCCCTCATCCAATTGCCAATGGCCCGTCAGCCCCGGCACCGCTGGCGTGAGCCGCCGCAGCCGGTAAAACCGCTGCCCCATTGTCGCCGCCACTTCCACAACGCGCGATTCGCCATGGGTTTGAAAGTCATTGGGCATCACGCACTCCCACGGAACGGCAGGCGGCAGCACCGCCGAGACCTCCAACACCCAGTTCGTGGCTGCCGCGGGCCAGGACAGAAGGATTTGCCCCGCTTCCTGGCGGATCGACAACCGGGGATCACCCGATGGAAAACTCGTGCAGGGAACAAGGAGCCAGCACACGCATCCTGCGAACAAGAGCCGGGATATCACGCCAACAATCTGTGCGCACTCGGCCCGTTTGACAAGTGCCGCCTCAGTGCGCAAGGCGCTCCGTACCTTGGGAGCGCCGGCATCTTGCCGGCGTCTGGCTTGGCTGGGAGTCGAGAAACTCGCCGGCAGGATGCCGGCGCTCCCAGTGGGACGGTTCAGACCAGGCCCTTGATCGGCTCGCCACGAGTCACGGCTTCCAGCACGTTCTGGGGCAGGCCGTCGGTTAAGCGCACTTCGCCAATGTCCAGGAGGGTGTGCATCACGGTCGCCATGAGGTCGCGAATGGTCACCGGTTCCGAGGCGGGCTCGCCGCCGTCGCGGGTAGAGCGGCCGATCACACGCCCCATCTTCAAGCCGCCGCCGTAGAGCATGAGTGGGGCGAGGTTGCCCCAGTGGTCGCGGCCGCCGTTCTTGTTGAGGGCGGGTGTGCGGCCCATTTCGCCGCAGCAGACGAGCAGGATCTTGTCCGACAACCCGCGCGCTTCGACGTCTTCGATCAACGCGGAGACGGCGTGGTCGAATGGCGTGCCGACGTACTCCATGCCAACGGTCATCGGAGCGTTGTTTTCGTCGGCGTGCATGTCCCAGACGAAACTCGTCGTGACGGTGACGAAACCGGCGCCCCGTTCGCAGAGGCGCCGGGCCAGGAGAAGCTGCTTGCCGAGTGTTGACGCGTTGGTCGCGTAGTGATCGATGTTTTTCCACTGCTTGCTGATGTGCTCCTTCGGCAGCAGTGGCGCGGTGTCGTAGCGTTCCACCAGGCGCGGATCTTCCTTCGAGACGTCGAACGCCTCGTGGACGCCGCGCGCCAGGGCGTCAAATGCCTGTTGCTGGAAGGCACTCGAACCCTCGAGCACTCCACTGGAATCGGCCCAGCGTTTCCAGCCGTCGAGCGAGGACAGGAGCGCGCGCCGGTCGTTCAAGCGGTCCTGCGGCAGGTTGAGCTTCATGTCCTGTTGAAGTCCGGCGCCTCCGCCCGGCACGAATGGCCCGTAGGTCCGGCCCAGTTCGCCGGTGCCCTCGAAATTCCCGAACTCGGTCACGGGCGCCATCGCGTCGGCCTTCACGGAGCGCGGGAACAGGACGACGTTGGTGGGCATGGCGGACCGGGCGCGCGCCGGCCCGGCGACGCGCGAGTAGAGCGAGCCCATGTTGGCCCGCAGCGTGTCGGCGCCGAGCACCGGCTTGATGTCGTGATTGCCATCGCCGGTGACGAACGAGCGGACGATGGAAAACTTGTGCGCCAGGCGGGCCAGACGCTGGAAGGTGGCCCCGAAGGTGACGCCGGGAATCGTTGTCTTCACTTCGCCCGTGGCGCTGCGGACAGTGGACGGGGCGTCCATCTTCGGATCGAATGTTTCGTACTGCGATGGCCCGCCGTGCATGAACAGGAAAATCACGGAGCGATCCTTCAACGGGAGTTTCTTCGCGGCCGCATGGGCCCGGACGGCGAACAAGTCACCCAGCGTCAATCCCCCGAGCGCCAGGCCGCCGACGCGCAGAAACTCGCGGCGCCGCCATCGGGCTTCGGAGAAAATCCTGTCCTGGAAGATCAGCATGGCCGGCGCGTTTGGAATATCCGGGCTAGAACTTCCGCACGAACGACTTGGCCTTCAGCCGCGCAATCCACTTGCCGCGCAGACGGGCGCGCTCCCGGGTGAGAAGGTCCTTTTCGATCTCGTCGCGCAGTTCGTCCAGCGGACGGGTGTGGGCGATTTTTTTCTCGTCGACCCGCAGCAGGTAGAATTTCTCCGGCTGGGCCGGGAGTCCCTCGTGTCCGATCTGGTTGGCGAACTGTTTTTCCTCGAGGAAAACCTCCTTGTTCGAGTATTTGCGGCCGCGGGTGACTTTCCCCGAAGCGTCGTAGAAGTAGATCCAATAGGCGTCCTGGCCTTCGGGCGCGCGGCTGAAAACGCCGCTGTGCTTGCCGCCGTCGAGACTGTGGGAAATCTCGGCGAACCCCTTGCTCAATTTTCCCTCCTCGAACCAGCCCCAATCGCCGCCTTCCTTTCGGGAAGT
>CAZZAQ010000182.1:6575-7917 GCA_964652165.1 uncultured Bifidobacterium sp. | reverse complement strand
AGCCCCACAAACCAACCGATCCATTTGAGCTCGCCAGAAAGTGAGATGCGCCCTTTACGCTGCCGACTTCTCGTCCTCACTTGTCACAGCCAGCCGATTCGGCATACTCCGCGCAACCGATGCGCGATGCATTTCCAGCCAGGCTCGCAGCCCTCGTCGCCAAAGCCAAACGATTCCAGGTTTCGGGCTTCGGACAGGAAGAGCCTGAGGAAGCCACCAAAGTCCATCTCCTTGAGCCGCTGTTGGAGGCACTCGGTTACGCACGGCAGAATCAACCCCGCGAGTTCCAAATTCTCGGTGACTCGGTGGACTACTGCCTCCGCAATGCCGACAGGCCGCTCCTGTTTCTTGAAGCCAAGAGCCTGCTCGACTGCCCCGACCGCAGCCTTCTGGACAAACACCGCGAACAGGTCTTGCGCTACTTGCGCAATTACCGCGTCAGCCCGGAACAAGTGCGGATGGAACAGCCGGTCGGCTGGCTCGTGCTCACGAATTTCGCCCAGTGGGAGTTCATCCGCGTCACAGACGAAAAACCCGCTTTCAGCTTTCAGCTCAAGGACCTCGTCGCGCGACAGGACGATTTGTGGGACTTGCTCTCTCGCGAAAACGTCGAGGCCGGGCGCATCGAAGAACGCTACGATCAGCAGCACAAGGCAGATCTCGATCAGCAATTCCTCGCCGACCTCAAACAGTGGCGGCTCATCCTGGCCAACGGCTTTGCCCTGCGCACGCCCGCGCTCGCCGACGATTTGCCCCGGCTCACCCTCGCCAGCCAGCAACTCCTCGACCGCCTCATCTTCACCCGCATGTTGGAAACGTGGCGGCTCATCGAGTGGAACAAGCTCGCCCGCACGTTCGTGCTCTATCAGGAAGTCTTCGGCCAGCACACCCGCCCGAAGCCCTTCGCCGAATTCCTCCGCGAATCGATCTTCACCGAAGTCCGCGACAATTTTAACACCGAGTTGTTCGAGCAATCGCTGCTGTGCGACGACCTGCCCATCGACGATGACCCCCTCGCAATCGTCACCGGCGAGCAGCCGCTCACGCCCGACATCGCCGCCCAATGCGGACTCGCCAGCGGCCAGGGCGAGGCCTTTGCCTTACGCCACCTCTACAGCTACGACTTCAGCCGGATGTCCCACGACATCATGGGCAGCGTCTATGAGCGGTTCCTCGCCCACAAACTCCTGCGCGACGGCGGGCGCATCGTCATCGAGGACACCGACGAGCTACGGAAAAAGGAAGGCATCTACTACACGCCGCAATACATCGTCGATTACATCGTCGAGCAGACCGTCGGCCAGTACGTGACGCCCGTGCTCGACGCCGCATTGCGGCTCGT
>CAZZAQ010000182.1:2819-6498 GCA_964652165.1 uncultured Bifidobacterium sp. | reverse complement strand
GAGGAAAAGAAGTTCTCCGCCGCCGCAAAAAAAATCCGCGAGTTGTCCGAAGTGAAGGTGCTCGATCCCGCGATGGGTTCGGCCTCGTTCCTCCTGCGCGCGTTCGATTACTTCGTCCGCGCCTACGACCGCTACAACGAAGCGTGCCGCCAACACAAGAACGGCCTCCGCGCGTCCTCCGAACTCCATGACGCGCCCGCGAGCCTGTTCGATCTCAACGCCGGGATTCCGGAGGAAATCTTCAAGGTCGCCACGCGGGTGCTCACGGAGAACATCTTTGGCGTGGATCTCGACTCGCAGGCCGTGGAGGTGGCGCGCATGAGCCTGTGGCTGCGCGTGCTGGAACGCGAGCGCCGATCCTTCCGCGAAACGCTCCAACTCCGCCGCCACACCCGCCGCTTCGAGAAGCTCCTGCCCGGCCTCAAGGACAATCTCAAGCGCGGCAACTCCCTCATCCCCGACGCGGCCGTGGCAGGCGACGCGGCTTTCGACTGGCAAAAGGAATTTCCCCAATTGGCCCGTAGCAGCCGACGTAAGGAGGCTCTGACTTCTTCGCTCGGCGCAGGAAAAAATGATCAGAGCCTCCTAACGTCGGCTGCTACTGAGCAGAGAGCGGAATCCAGCGGTGGCTTGTTCGATTGCGTCATCGGCAATCCGCCCTACGAGCGTATCCAGACCATGACCGGCAACTCGCCTGCGGTAGTGGATTTCCTGAAAGCGAACTACCGCTCCGCCAGCAGCGGTAACTTCGACATTTATGTCTGCTTCATCGAGCGCGGGCTGGAACTGCTCCGCCACGGCGGGCACTTCGGCTACATCTGCCCGCACAAGTTTTTCCAGGCCGAGTACGGCCAGCCGGTGCGAAAGCTCCTGAGCGAAGGCCGGCATGTCCGCCACATCCTTTCATTTGGAGACCAACAGGTGTTCCCACAAGTCAGCACCTACACTTGTCTGCTCATGCTGGAAAAGGAACGGCAAGAAAACGTGCGCGTTATCAAGGTGGAGGACATCGCGGGCTGGCGCGCGGGCAATGCCTCACTGGAAGGCATTTTCCCCGCTGGGCAAGTCGGTGAGGCGGAGTGGAACTTCACGCTCGGCGATGCAGCGCCGTTGTTCAGTAAACTCTTGCGCCAGCCCGCCAAGCTGGAAACCGTTGCGACTCGGCTTTATCAAGGGCCTATCACCAGCGCCGACAACGTATTCTTGTTCGAGGAGCACCGTCCTGTCGCGAAGAAATCCGTTACAGAAGTCTTCTCCGTCGCGCTTCAACGCTGGGTTGCGTTGGAAAGGAAGATTCTCAAACGTGTCGTCCGAAGCGGCAGCATCGGGCGCTATTGGGCCAGCGCCGATGCACTCGTTCTGTTTCCTTACGGGGTAAAAAAGGGCGCGGCGGAATTGCTTTCGCCCGTAAAATTAAGGCAGCAGTTCACTCTGGCGTGGAATTATCTCTGTGAGAATCGGGAAACGCTGGAGAGCCGTGAAGGCGGTTCGTTCCGAGACGAGGATTGGTATCGGTTTGGGCGCACGCAAAACCTCGCCATGTGGGAACTGCCGAAGCTGATGTTGCCGTACATGGTGACAGAGCTTGGGGCCTACTACGATCCCACGGACGAGTTTTATTTCATCAATGTCACGACCGGCGGCTACGGTTTGACCTGCGACGCGGAAAAGGTCCGCTTGCCCTACCTTTGCGCGCTGTTGAATTCGCCGGTGCTCGACTTTTTCCTGAAGCAAGTGAGCACCAACTTTCGCGGCGGCTACTTCGCCGCGAACAAGCAATTCCTCGACAAGCTCCCCATCAAACTCATTGACCCAAAGAAGCGGAAGGAAGTTCGGCTGGAACAGGAGATCATCAAGCGCGTGGACGCCATCCAGGCCGCGCACCGACAGCGGCTCGCGTTGCCCGCCGCGCTCGATCGGAAGATTCGCCACAGCCAATCGCGCACGCCCTGTTCGCTGGCGCACTATCTGCATGCCGATTACGCCGGCGCCGTCAAAGCCGAGCCGCTTATCGACGACGTGCAGCGCCGGGGCTTCGTCCACCGCATCCAGATCGACGCCGAAAACGGCGACCTGACCCTCGGCGCCACCGTCGCTGCGGACGCGAAAGCCGAACCCAAACGACTGCCCGTGCTTCGGCTCCGTTTCACGAACGAGCCGCTGCGCGAGTTCGTTCACGCTCTCTGGCGGCGGTTCCTGGAAGAGAATTCCCGCAAACAGAAATGGACCACGGGCAAGAAGCCGGACGAAATCTACCCGCTGCTCGTCAACACGCTCGAACCTCTCGTCAGTTTCCATGCCGCCGCCACGGACAATCTCCGCGCCATCCGCGAAATCATGAAGCAAGTGGCCGCCGAGGCCGGAACCTCGAACCTCGCCGCCGTGGAAGCCGAGATCACCCGCCTCGATGACGAAATTAACCAACGGGTCTTTGAACTCTACGAGTTAACGCCGGAAGAGATAACCCTTGTGACGAAGTCGCGGCGCTAACAGCCCGTTGAAAAACTCTCATCTCGTAGCATCCGGCGTGAGCCGGATCATTATTCCATCGGGAATCGCAGTCAGATCAGATCCACGGCCATTGACAAAGTCGCCGGCCGAGGTAGCGCAGCCGTCCCGGCTGCGAGTTCGGGCAGCGTCCCGCTGCCCGATTCTTCGGGTCGGCTTCCGCGTGACTCTGATTCCCGCACCGGGACGGTGCGGGAACTCGCAGGCGCGGACGCCTGCGCTACGGGATCCAGCGACTTTGTCACTGGCCCTGAGATCACATCCGGCTCACGCCGGATGCTACTTTTTTGACGGGCCGCTAACCTCATTCAACCCTCTTCTCAGGGCCGAAGGCCTGTAATGTGACAGCCTGGGCTGAAGCGAGTCCGACGAGCGCAGGCCCAGGTAACGTGTCCCGCAGGATCCCCGGAGGCCTGAAAGGCCGGCACAAATTCGCACCCGTTCAACCCCGAACCACGGATGATTCTCTCAACCACGAATGGACACGAATGGACACGAATGAACATTAATAAAAGCAAGGGTCTTACGAAATTCCGGGCCATTGCCATTCTCGACGCAATAGCAGTAATGCGGAGCTGGGTCGCTGTTCTTAATCATTCGTGTCGATTCGTACTACTATCCATGAAAGTTCTGTCAGCGTACACGAATTTTTGCCGCAAAGAACGCAAAGAACACAAAGAGAAGACTTTCCATCTCTGCGTTCTTTGCGTTCTTTGCGGTTATCTTCTTCGGTTGCGGCGCCAGCCGCGCCAGGTTCCTTAGTGGTTAAGAATTCTTTCGTGAAATTACACGTGGTTCCTGGTTTCTGTCCCGCCCTTGCAGGGCGGAGCGATTCGATGGAACGCCTGCCTGGGGCTCCGCGCTCCGCGCTCCACCCCAGGCTATCACATCGCGGGCTTTCAGCCCTTCGATTTGCAACGCTTCAACGGGCGCATGACAAAAATCTTCTCGTCCTGGCAATTGTTGCGATTTCGCACAGAAAGTATGTAGCCAACGCCTATACCGGCTGGTCCAACTCCCAGTTCGTCGGCTTCCCTCTGGCTCATTCTTCGTTTCCTTTGTTTGCTTCTGTTGGAATCCTCGGCCCGCCCGCTGGGCGCAGGAAAATCAACAGAAGGCAACGAAGGGAACGAAGGATCGAAGCCAAAGCCGTTTCTGAAAACGGCATTCT
>CAZZAQ010000182.1:0-2809 GCA_964652165.1 uncultured Bifidobacterium sp. | reverse complement strand
GCCATCCCCGAAGAATTCTGTCTTGCGCCCCGTTTCAACGCTTCAACGCTTCAACGCTTCAACGTCCCGATGCACCGCGCCAGCGCGTCGAGTTGCTCCGCGCTGTGCTCGCTCGAGATGGCGAAGCGGAAATAGCCCGATGCCGGGCCCCCAGGGTAGCGGATCAGGGGCGGATGAATTCCGTGGGCCAGCAGGCGACGCCGAAGCGACTCGGCATGGCGGGCGTCGCGCGGCTCGATTGGCGCGATCGGTCCCGGCCCGTCGGGGACAGGGAATCCGGCGCTGCGGAGCGCGGCCTTCACGTATCGCGTGTTGAATAGCAGCCGGCGGCGCATTCGGGCATCGGCGCGGATGACTTGGAGCGCGGTCAGGACGGCGTTGGCCAGCGGGAGCGGCAGCG
The DNA here is from genome assembly GCA_964652165.1 of uncultured Bifidobacterium sp. Lineage (GTDB taxonomy): Bacteria > Verrucomicrobiota > Verrucomicrobiia > Limisphaerales > JADJPG01 > DASTLJ01. The sequence continues at coordinate 2,409 of CAZZAQ010000182.1, read as the reverse complement.
GCGTGTTGCCGGTGAACAGCCGGCTGCGGGAGACAATCCGGTCCCGCAGCCTCCGCGAACCGAGCACCGCGCCTCCATAAACGCCAAACGCCTTGCTGAACGTCACCGTCTGGATGATCCGCTCCTCCGACACGCCGAGGAATTCCAACGTGCCGCGACCGAGACGGCCGAGAGTGCCCGCCCCGTGGGCGTCGTCCACGAGCAGCACAGTATGCTTCGGAAGGAGGCGCAAATAGTCGCCGAGCGGCGCGACCTGGCCGCTGTGCGAAAAGAGGCCGTCCGTCAGCACGAGCAGCCTCGCCCGGTGGCCGGCGGCTCGGGCGGCACGGCGGGCGTCGGCTGCGTCGCGATGTTTGAACGGCAGCACTGGGCAGCCCGGCAACGCCGCCGCGTCGAAGAGCGAGCCGTGGGCGCGTTCGTCGATGAGCGCGTGCGTGAACTCGCCCGCCAGCGCCTGCGTGACGACCAGATTGGCCACGTAGCCGTTCGAGACAAGCACGGCAGCCTCCACGCCGAAGAACGCTTCCAGCGCGCGTTCGAGTTTCTCATAGAGCGGGTGGTTCCCCGTCGTCTTGCGCGACGCGGCGACGTTCAGGCCGAATCGATCAAGCCCTTCGCGCATCGCCGCGAGCACCGCCGGGTGGGACGACAGCCGGAAATAATCGCAGCCGCCGAAGTAGGAGAGCTTGCGCCCGCCGCTCACGACGAATGTGCGATCCACCTGCTGGAGCGGTTCCGCCAGCGCCGTGCTCTTCGTCCGGCGATTCACAGCTTCCTCCATGGCCGGCCCGCCTCGGCCCAGAGGGCGAAGACGCATTTCTCGATGAAGTAGAGGTCGCCACGGCACCACGGCACGTCGAGGAAACCGGCGAGTTGATCGGCGGGCAATTCCTCGACGAACGCCGCGCCTGTGAACAAGGCGCGCGGCAGGTGGAGCGGGTTGGTGTAGTTCTCACCGCCGATGAAGCGGTCGCCGAACGCCAGGTGCCAGCCGTTGCGTTCCTGGCGGAACGCCTTGAGATGCGCGCTGGCGCAGCCTTCGGTGTGACGACGAAGAGCCTCGGCCACTTCCGGCACCAGCGCGCAGTAGCGGGCCAGCTTGAAATTGTGCAGGCCCTTGGTGGCGTCGGCGGATTTTTCGACGATGCGCGGGTTGACACGGTCGAGGTTCACGCGCAATTCAAGAAGCTGGCGGGCACGGGCGATGGCTTGCCGCTCCGCATCGGCGTCGTTCACGAGCCGCGCCAGTCTTCCCAGGCCGAGCAGTCCGGCGAGATCCCCATTGAGTTTTTCGGATTCGGACTTCGCGTAGTTCGTGCGGCGCGGGTCGAAGGCGTAATCCGTTTCGAGCAGCGGCTTCACGCGGATCTTCAGGCGAGGCCAATGCTCGCGCGCGGCGGCGGCGTCCGCGCAAAAGTGGCAGTAAGCCCAGAACGCGTAGACGCCGAGTGCGTGCGCGGCCCTGGCGCGGCCGGAGCGGCGAAGGTTCTCCGGCACATCGTAGGATTCGCGGGCGCGGCCGGAGCGAAAGTCGAAGCCGGGCTCGTCGTACGGCGCCGGGCCGGACCGGAGCTGGGCGGCCAGGAACTCGCGAATCTTTCCGGCCGTCGCGGGCTTCACCCACGGCGTGGCGAATGCCAGCGCCAGAAACATCTCGTCGGGATGCGCGAAGTTCGCCTCGTAGCCGCTGATGCCGAGCGTGTGATGGAACGGCATCCACGGCGCGCCGGCGAGGAATTCGGCGACGTGCACGTCGAGTTTTGCAGTGATTCGGCCGGCCTCCGGCGAGGTAAGCTGTTTCGTGAAGTCCGGCGAGCGCCAAACAAAAGACTCACTGACATCCGTGTCAGTGAGCATTACTGGGTTGGCAGTGAATGTTGAAGTGGAATTCGCTCCGACGATATTTTGGCCGCTGGCAGAGTCAAAGCTAAAAACTGCCAAAAAGAGGAAAAAAAGATTGAACGCGGCGGGAGGACTGCTTTCCAGCCGGTCCCTGTGGAGGGTAGCTGCGACCGTGAGGTCGCGGGACGGCGACGGGGGGCGTTGGACAAGGGGATCGGCGATGTCACTGGCAGAGCATCCAGCCTGCGACCTCACGGTCGCAGCTACGCCCGACAGGGACGAATCGGGTCCTGTGACGGCGTACTTCACGGCTCGCCCTCCAGGCAAAGCACCTGCGAACCGACCGGGAAGTAAACCCTGTTTCCCGCGACGGACACAATCCCCCGGGCCGGGCCGTGCCATTCGTTGACCAATCCGTACGGCTGGCCCGCGGCGCGGGCTTTCTCGGGGCCGCCTTTGTCTTCCCAGCCGAAGGTGCCCGCGCCGAAAAAACCCCCATAGGTGTCCCGTTTTCCGTAGAGGTTGGCGGTCTTGCCGGTCTTCAAATCGAGCGAGCCGAGGAAGCCT
>CAZZAQ010000181.1:7244-7926 GCA_964652165.1 uncultured Bifidobacterium sp. | reverse complement strand
AATTCATCGATGAAGAGAATGATCCTGCCCTCGCTGGCGGTGACTTCCTTGAGGAACGCCTTGAGCCGGTCCTCGAATTCTCCGCGGTACTTCGCGCCCGCGATCATCGCCCCAAGGTCCATCGCCACGAGCCGCTTGTTTTTCAGCGACTCCGGCACGTCGCCGCTCACGATGCGCCGGGCCAATCCTTCGGCGATAGCCGTCTTGCCCACGCCCGGCTCGCCGATGAGCACCGGATTGTTCTTGGTCCGGCGCGTGAGCACCTGCATTACACGGCGGATCTCCTCGTCCCGGCCGATCACGGGATCGATTTTCCCCTGGCGCGCCAGCGCCGTCAGGTCCCGGCCATACTTCTCGAGCGTCTGGAACTTGTCCTCCGGATTCGGGTCGGTCACGCGCTGGTTGCCGCGCAATTCGGCGAGCGCCTTGAGCACGGTGTCCGGCTTGAGGCCGTGCGTTTGGAAGATCCGCTTGAGAGACGCCCCGCCCTGCGCCATCACGCCCAACAGCAGGTGCTCGGTGCTGGTGTACTCGTCGCGGAGCTTGGCGGCCTCGGCTTGAGCGGCATCGAGGGCCTTCTTGAGAGACTGGCTCAGGAACGTGTCGGCGGAGGCCGTTCCCTGCACTTTCGAGCGGCGCGCCAGCTCCTGTTCGATCTCGCCCGCGAGCGCGGCCGTCGGGG
>CAZZAQ010000181.1:4109-7234 GCA_964652165.1 uncultured Bifidobacterium sp. | reverse complement strand
TGGAGCAGCGGCCCGATGAGCCCTTCGGGCTGCTCGAGCAGCGCCAGCAGGAGATGCTCGCAGTCGATCTCCTGGTGTGAATACCGGCCGGCGATCGCCTGAGCCCCTTGCAGGGCCTCTTGCGCCTTGATGGTGAAACGATCCATTTGCATGGGCTAACTGATAGAAGACTTATCCCAGCCGTCAAGAGGCGCCTTTGCGTTCCTTGGCGCAAGTGCGACGGATGTTGGCGCGGGCGAGTATTCGGTGTTCAGTATCCATTCTCAGAACTCCCTGATTTCACACTGCCGATTACGGAGTCGGAGGAAACTCGCTGCCCTTCCATGGAGTGCTGGAGTGTTGGAGTAATGGGGTTCCGATCACACCACCACTCCACCGCTCCATCACTCCATCACTCCATTACTCCATCACCCCGAGTCCAGCCCGCCGTCCTTCTTGCGAATACTGAAAACTGATTGCCGAACACCTCCCACTCCGCGCTTGGATTCCCCCGCCCCCGCCTGTAGCCTGCGCCCGCATAACCTGAGAATCCTAAGCGATGAAGCGGAGCAAGAAACCCTCCCGGGCCGGCGCCCGCGCGCCCCAGTCGCTCGCCATCAAGTGGGCCGCGGACACCGAATTCAAAGTCCCGATCCCCAAGGACGAGCCCGAACGGCTCATCGACCTGCGCCGGTACAATGTCCTCGACACGCCGCCGGACTCCGAACTGGACGAGATCACACTCCTGGCGTCTCACATTTGCGAGACGCCCATCGCGCTTATCTCGCTCATCGACTCGGACCGCCAGTGGTTCAAGTCGAAGATCGGCCTGAGCGTCTCGGAGACCTCGCGCGACATCGCCTTCTGCGCGCACGCCATCATGCAGCACGACCTGTTCATCGTGCCGGACGCGCTCAAGGACCGGCGCTTCGCGCACAACCCTCTGGTCATCTCCGCGCCGAGCATCCGGTTCTACGCCGGCGCGCCGCTCGTCTCGCCGGACCATCACAGCCTGGGCACGCTTTGCGTGATTGACCGTGTGCCGCGCCAGCTCACGGCCGATCAAGAAAAAGCCCTGCGCGCGCTGAGCCAACTGGTCATGGCCCACCTGGAAATGCACCGCCAACTCGACGAGCAACGCCAGGCACTGCTCTCCGCCGAACACGAGCGCCGCAAGCTCAAGAAGGCCGCTCGCTCCGCGCAACTCGCCGGCAAAGCCCGCGGCGAGTTCCTCCGCAAGGTCGCCCACGAGGTCGGCGCCCACGCCAGCGCGCTCGTCGCCGTCACCGACCGCGCCCTGGCCGGCCCCTGCACCGCCGAACAACGCTCCCTGCTTCGCACGGCCCGTTCTTCCGCGGACGCCGTCCTCGGCCTCTCTCGGAAACTGTCGAAGGTGTCGCAGAAAATCCTCCGGCGCCATTGAACCCGTCGTCCTTCTCCCTCCATGCCCGCCCGCCGTATCTCCATCGTGGATGGCGACATCACCCGGCAGGCGGTCGACGCCATCGTCAACGCCGCCAACACGACCCTGCTCGGAGGCGGCGGAGTGGACGGGGCAATCCACGACGCAGCGGGTCCGCGGCTCCTGGAGGAGTGCCGCACTCTCGGGGGCTGTCCAACCGGGCAGGCGAAGATTACGAAAGGCTACGACCTACCCGCCAAATGGGTCATCCACACCGTCGGGCCTGTCTGGCAGGACGGCTCGCGCGGCGAAGCCGATCTGCTGGCAGGTTGCTATTGCAATAGCCTGGAGCTGGCGGCGAGTCACGCCATCCGGTCCGTCGCCTTCCCGAGCATCAGCACCGGCGCGTTTCGTTTCCCGCTCGATCGTGCCACGCGCATCGCGTTGGTTGAAACCAAGCAGTTTCTCGCGCGCAACGGGTCGGTTGAGAAAGTCCTGTTCGTCTGTTTCGGCGCCGCGGCGCGGGCGTGCTACGAGCGGACGGCGCGGGAGGTGTTTGGCCTTGAGTGAGGTACCCTTGAAAACCGGCTGGCAACGGAGTGAGGAGCTGGAGTTCGGCAGAGAACGAACCGACGGCCGGAGATTTCACAGTCGCGTCGTTCGCCGAGGCGGCGATCTCATTAACACCCCGCTTCAGCGGGGTGGCTGCGCGTCGGAAGTCGTCGAAACCGTTTCAACGGTTTCGACCGCGGTTGAGAAACCGTTGAAACGGTTTCTCCTCTCGAGCCGGCCTGACACCCCGCTGAAGCGGGGTGCTAATGAGAGGGGACTACCGCAGCAAGCAACGTGTGAAATGTCCGGGTTACGCCTTATCCCGTCGGCGGACGTGGGTTGGACTCGCCGCCGTTTCCTGGCCGGAATCGCAATCGTCTCGGCCTCTGCATTCAGTCCTGCGGCCGAGAAGAACTCTGTTACGCCTGCCGCCGCGTTCGACGAGGCCATCGGCGAGTTCATGAAGCAACGGAACATCCCCGGCGGCGCGCTGGCCGTGGCGCGAAACGGCAGACTCGTTTACGCCCGCGGCTACGGCTGGGCGGACCGCGAGGCGAAGGCCGCCGCGAGGCCCGACTTCCTGTTCCGCATCGCCAGCCTCTCCAAACCGATCACCGGCGTCGCGGTGCTCAAGCTCGTCGAGGACGGCAAACTGACCCTCGACGCATCGGTGTTCGATCGTCTCGCGTTGGGCACCCAACTGTCTGAGGGCCGAAAGCTCGACGACCGCTGGAAGCGCATCACCCTGCGCCAACTGCTTCACCACACGGCCGGCTGGGACCGCGACAAAAGCGGCGACCCGATGTTCAAGTCGCGGGAGATTTCCAAATCGCTGGGCGAGCCGCCGCCCGCGTCGCCCGCGCAGATCATCCGATGGATGCTCGGCAAGCCCCTGGATTCCGACCCTGGCACGCAATACGCCTACTCGAATTTCGGATATTGCCTCCTCGGCCGCGTCATCGAAAAAGTCACCGGCCAGGCCTACGAAGAATTCGTCCGACACAGCGTGCTCGCCCCCGCTGGTGTGCGGCGCATGCGCCTGGGCGCTTCGCTTGAGCGGGTCCGCGCCGACGGTGAAGTCCGCTACTACACCGCGAACGACTCGAAGACCGAAAGCGTCTTTACGGGATCGAAGAATTCAGTGCCCCGGCCCTACGGCGGCTTCTTCCTCGAAGCGATGGACGCCCATGGC
>CAZZAQ010000181.1:3193-4099 GCA_964652165.1 uncultured Bifidobacterium sp. | reverse complement strand
GATCTCGTCCGTTTCGCAACGGCCTTGGACGATCCGCGACGCAGTCCGTTGAAAAAGTCGGAAAGCCTTCGCTGGCTTTTCGAAGCGCCGGCGGCCCCCGTCGCCCGCGAACCGGACGGCCGCCTGAAGGACCACTGGTACGCCTGCGGCTGGCAGGTGCGTCCGGTGCGCGACTCCAAATCCAACTCCTGGCACAACGGCAGCCTCCCCGGTGCCTATACGCTGCTCGTGCGCCGCTGGGATGGCATCACGTTCGCTGCCCTCTTCAATCAGCGTTCCGACAACTGGCGGCGCGGCGACGACGCCCTCGATCCGGCGCTCAATCGCGCGGCGTCTTCCGTGACCGAGTGGCCGGAGCACGATTTGTTTGAGAAGTGGGAGTGAGGGGGTGAAACGTGAAACGTGAAACGTAAAACGTGAAACGTGAAACGTAAAACGTGAAACGTGAACGCGCCCGTTCTATTTTACGTTTCACGTTTTACGTTTTACGAATCTCGCATCACGCATCACGCATCACGCACCACGCTTCACCCTTCAATACGCACCACCCTTCGTGTAAACGATCCCCGTGCCCAACGCCTATCCCGACACACGGCGCGACCGCGACCGCTGGATCGTTTCCCTCCGGACGGAACGGCGGACGCTCGATCCGCGCCGGGCCGTCGCCAGTTTCGTTGAGGAGGAGCGAAGCGAATCCGGCGAAGTCGTTCCCGTCGCGACGGTGTTCCTGACCAACCGCGAATGTCCGTGGCGCTGCGTGATGTGCGATCTTTGGCAGAACACGCTCACCGAGTCCGTTCCGCCCGGGGCCATTCCGGAGCAAATCGACCGGGCGCTCGCCGGGATGGCGGCCGGGGGTCCAGCGCCGCGTCAAATCAAGCTTTACAACAGCGGCAGCTTTTTCGA
>CAZZAQ010000181.1:0-3183 GCA_964652165.1 uncultured Bifidobacterium sp. | reverse complement strand
TCCCCGCGCGATTCCGCGCGAGGATCACCCGGCCATCGTGCGATGCGTGGATTCCTTCGAGCGCGTCATCGTGGAATGCCATCCGTCGCTGGTCGGCCCGGAAGTCCTGCGGTTTCGCGACCGGCTCGCGGGCCGGCTGGAGGTCGCGATGGGACTGGAGACAGCCCATCCGGTGGTGCTGGAAAAACTGAACAAAGGCATGACCCTCGACGATTTCGCGCGCGCGGCGGAGTTTCTCCTGCGGCAGGGCGTCGCACTGCGCGCGTTCATCCTCGTCAGGCCGCCGTTTCTCACCGAAGAGGCCGAGGCGCAACACTGGGCGAAGCGTTCGATCGACTTCGCGTTCGACTGCGGCGCGAGCGTGGCTTCGCTGCTTCCGACGCGCGGGGGCAACGGGGCGATGGAGGCGCTGGAGGCGCTGGGTCAGTTCTCGCCGCCCAGCCTCACAGACCTGGAATCCGCGGCCGAGTACGGCGTCGGTCTTCAGCGCGGACGGGTATTCGCGGACCTCTGGGATCTGGAGAAGTTTTCGCAGTGCGCTGCCTGCTGCGACGCGAGACGCCAGCGGCTTCGGCGAATGAACCTTGAGCAGCAGGTCGAACCCCCGGTTCGATGCGAGGCTTGCGGCGCCCCGATGCACGGGCCGCTTTCGGGATGAAGTCAGATTTCGACATCGCGGTCGTGGGATCCGGATTTGCGGGGTCGTTGACGGCCATGATCGCCCGCCGGCTCGGCCATTCGGTCGCGCTGATTGAACGCGGCCGGCATCCGCGCTTCGCCATTGGCGAATCCTCGACGCCGCTCGCGAACCTGTTGCTCGAGGAGTTGGCCCGGCGCTACAAATTGCCCGAACTCCTACCGTTGACCAAATGGGGCCCCTGGCAGAAGGCCCACCCGGAGATCGCCTGCGGCCTGAAGCGCGGCTTCACGTTTTTCCATCACCGCAACGGCGAGGCGTGGCAACCGCACGCCGAGCGGCGCAATGAATTGCTCGTGGCCGCCAGCCCGCGCGACGGCATTGCCGACACGCACTGGTTCCGGCCGCACTTCGACGAGTTCCTTGCCAGGCAGGCCGCCAAACTCGGAGTGGAGTTGCTTGAGGAGACCACGCTTGACGCGGCGGATTTCACGCAGGCGAACCCAGTGCTGACGGGCGGGCGCCGCGGAAAGCCGCTGTCGCTGAGCGCACGGTTTGTGATCGACGCGAGTGGGCCGCACGGTTTTCTGCACCGGGCGCTGGGGCTGAAGGAGGCGGCGTTCGACGCGATGCCGGCGACCGAAGCGCTCTACTCCCACTTCAAGAGCGTGCGCCGCTGGGATTCGCTGCACGTCACAAGCGACCCCCCGTATCCGGTCGACGATGCCGCGATGCATCACGTGTTCGACGGCGGCTGGATCTGGGTGCTGCGATTCAACAACGGCGTGACGAGCGCGGGCGTCGCCGCCGGCTCCGCGCTCGCGGCGGAGTTGCGGTTTGCCGACGGCGCGCCGGCCTGGGAGCGCTTGATGGCGCGGCTGCCCTCCGTGCGTGAACTGTTCGCGGAAGCGCGGGCGACCGTCCCGTTCGTCCACGCCCCGCGGCTGGCGTTTCGCGCCGCCACGGCCGCGGGGCCGAACTGGGCGCTGCTCCCGTCCGCGGCGGGCTTTGTAGATCCGCTGTTGTCCACCGGCTTTCCACTCACGCTGCTGGGCGTGGAACGGCTGGCGAACGTGCTGGCGATTGATTGGAACTCGCCGAAGCTGCCGGCGCTGTTGCGGGATTACTCGGCGGTAACTTTGCGGGAGCTGGATGCGACCGCGGACTTGATCAGCGCGCTCTATTCACACATGGCCGACTTCGAAATCTTCACCGCGCTGACGTTGCTTTACTTTGCCGCAGCGAGCTTTTCGGAAACGGCGCGACGGCTCGAGAAACCGGAGCTGGCTCGGGGCTTTTTGCTCCAGGACCGCGTGGAGTTCGCGCCGGCCTGGAAGCGCCTCCTGGCTGCGGCGCGAGGCCCGCTGGCCGGTGAAGCTCGCAGCCAATGGCTCAGCGGCGTGGCGGCTGCCATCGAGCCAGTCAACGTGGCCGGGCTGGCGGATGCGAAGCGGCGCAATTGGTATCCGGCGCTGGCGGAGGATCTCGTCGCCGCCGCGTCGAAACTGGGCGCGGACCAAGCAGCCATCGATCGGCTGCTGACCCGATGCGGGTTCACAGCAAGCTCAGCCGCGCAGTAGCTGCGACTGTGCGGTCGCGGGTTGATTTCATCGGTCGGATCGGTCGGATTGGTCGGATCTTCAGGTTCTCGCGATCAGCTCGACAAACCTTCCCGAGCCCGCCAAGAATCGCCGTCATGAACTCCAAAATCCTTCCCATCTTGGCTGCCTTGCTGATCGCGACCTCACTCCCTGGCGCGGGAAAGGGCGCGGCGGTCTCCCTGTTCGACGGGAAAACTTTCACCGGCTGGGAGGGCGATACGAACAACACTTGGCGCATTGCGGATGGCGCATTCATCGGGGGGTCGTTGTCGGCCAAGGTGCCGCGCAATGAGTTCCTTCGCACGGGGCGTAGCTACACCAACTTCGTGCTTCGGCTGAAAATCAAGCTCGTCGGTACTCCGGCCGGCGGGTTCGTGAACGCGGGCGTGCAAGTGCGCAGCCAGCCGGCGAAAAACCCGCCCAACGAAATGGTCGGCTACCAGTGCGACGCGGGCGAAGGCTGGTGGGGCGCGCTCTACGACGAATCGCGCCGGAACAAGGTGCTGGTGAAGCCCGAGCCGAAGGCCGTCGAAAAGGCGCTGAAAAAGGAGGATTGGAATGATTACCGGATCCGCTGCGAAGGCCGGCGCATCCGCACGTGGCTCAACGGCGAGGCGATGATCGACTACACGGAGCCGGACGAGTCGATCGAGCAGTTCGGGCTGATCGGCCTGCAAGTCCATGGCGGCGGGCCGGCGGAGGTGTCTTACAAGGAAATCACGATCGAGGAATTGCCATAGCGGGCAATGCTCGTGAGCCAAGCGGAGCCTCCTCCCCGGCTGCCCTGTCGTTGAGTTAAGCCGGAGAAACGGGTCATTTTTCTTACTCTTACTCCTACTCTTACTCTCCGAACTCCTGGATAGAATCGGATTAAGAGTAAGAGTAAGAGTAGGAGTAAGAGTAAGAGTAAGAATGTCGCCGCCGGTAAGGTGCTCAGCCCGTGCG
>CAZZAQ010000180.1:5472-8014 GCA_964652165.1 uncultured Bifidobacterium sp. | reverse complement strand
CTGGATCGGGCCGGCGAACTGGCCTGGTCGGCCAACGGATCAAACTAAATCAAACTAAATCAAACCAATATTTTTTTGACAGAGAAGCCAGACATACGGAACCGGACGCCCGTTGGTTCCATGAACCGGCGCGAGTGGAGGCGGGGCGCGGCTTCAGGGCTTGAGGCTGCGGACGAATTTGTCCATTCGATCCAGCCCCTTCTCGATGTTCGCAAGGCTCGTGGCGTAGCTGATGCGGATGTAGTCGTCGGCGCCAAAGGCGATGCCGGGCACCGCGGCGACCTTCTGCTGTTCGAGCAGGCGGGCGCAGAACTCGGTGCTCTTGAGGCCCGTGGCCGCGATGTTCGGAAAGAGGTAGAACGCGCCCTTGGAATTCACGCAAGTGACGCCGGGCATCGCGTTGAGTTTCTGGTGGGCGATGCCGCGGCGGATGGCGTACTCGGCCAGCCATCCGGTGAGGTGCGTTTGGGGGCCGGTCAACGCGGTGACGGCGCCCTTCTGGGCGAAGCTCGTCGGGTTGCTCGTGCTGTGGCTCTGGATGGCATCGATGGCTTTGGCGATCGGCTCCGGCGCCGCGAGAAACCCAAGCCGCCAGCCGGTCATGCTCCACGTCTTGGCGAAGCCGTGGACGACGATCGTGTGATCGTAATGCGCCTGAGAGAAGCTGGCGACGCTGCGGTGTTTGGCGCCGTCGTAGAGCAGGTGCTCATAGATTTCGTCGCTCAGAATGAGCACGCCGCGCTCGATGCACACGTCGCCCAGCGCCCGCACTTCGTCGGGAGTGTAAACAGTGCCGGTCGGGTTGCTCGGGGTGTTGAGGATGAACAGCCGTGTGCGCGAAGTGATGGCGGCGCGCAGTTGCTCGGGGGTGATTTTGAACTCCGTCTTGTCGCTGGTCGGCAGAATGACCGGCGTCGCTCCGACCAGCTTCACCATCTCCGGGTAACTCAGCCAATAGGGGGCGGGGATGATGACTTCGTCGCGCTCCTGGCAGGTCGCGAGCACGGTGTTGTAGCAGGAATGCTTGCCGCCGCAACTGACGATAATTTGGCTGGGTTGATAGGAAAGGCCGTTCTCGCGTTTGAATTTGTCCGCGATGGCCTGGCGCAGTTCCGGGATGCCGCTGCTCGGGGTGTATTTGGTGAACCCTTCGGCGAGGGCCTTTGCGGCGGCGTCCTTGATGTGCTGCGGGGTGTCGAAGTCCGGCTCGCCGGCGCCGAAGCCGACCACGTCCACGCCGCGGGCCTTCATTTCCTTGGCTTTCGAGTCGATGGCCAGCGTGAGGGAAGGCGTGAGCGAAGCGGCCCGGCGTGAAATCTTGTAGTTCATAATCAGAGTTGCTTCATCGCCCAGTCGAGGGTGTTGAAGAGCGCGCGCATGGTTTCGGGCGTCTCATCGCCCATGTTCGAGATGCGGAACGTCGTCCCCTTGATCTTGCCGTAGCCCGCGTCGATCAGGAAGCCCTGCTCTTTGACGAGTTTTTGGAGTTTAAGGACATCCACGGTGCGGCCGCCGGGCTTGGCGCCGTTGTTGATGCAGCAGAGCGTGATCGATTCGTAGCCTGTCTCGGGATAGAGCGTGAAGTTGTGGCGCGCGGCCCAATAGCGGGTCATCTGGTTGGTCTGGCGATGGCGCGCGTAACGGGCGTCCAGGCCCTCGGCGAAAAACTCCTCGAGCTTCGAGGCCAGCGCGTAAACGTGCGGGAGGCTCGGCGTGCTCGTCGTCATGTTTTGCTCGGCGTTTTTCTGGAACTCGGTGAAATCGAAGTAGTAGCCGCGGTCTTTGGCGGCCGCCGCCTTGGCCAGCGCGGCGGGCGAGCAGACGAACAAGGCCAGCCCCGGCGGCAGCGCGAAGGCCTTTTGCGTGCCGGCCAGCAGCACGTCGATGCCCAGTTCGTCGAACGGCAGCGGCACCGCGCTCATTGAGCTGACGGCGTCCACGACAAAGGTCACGTCCGGGTATTTTTGCTTCAGCGCGGCGATGTCCGCCAGTGGCGACATCGTGCCGGTCGAGGTTTCGTTGTGGATGAGCGTAAGCGCGTCGAACTGGCCGGTGGCCAGCTGTTGGTCAATGGCCTCCGGGCGAATGGGCGAACCCCAGGGCACCTGGAGCGTCTCGGCTTGTTTGCCGCATCGCCGGGCCACATCGAACCACTTGTCCGAAAAAGCGCCGTTCATGCAGTTGAGGACTTTTTTCGAGACAAGATTGCGGAGCGCGCCTTCCATCACGCCCCAGGCGGAGCTGGTGCTCAGGTAAACAAGCTGTTTGGTCGCGAGGAGGATTTGGAGCTGCGGCTGAATCCTGGCGAAAAGGTCTTTGAAGCCCTGGCCGCGGTGGCCGATCATTGGCGAGCAGAGCGCTCGGAAAGTGCTCTCGCTCACCTCGACCGGGCCGGGGATGTGAAGTTTGACGTGTGCCATAATCGAAAAAAATCAGGGCGCCGAAGATTTCACGCAAGCCAGAGACTGGCAAGCGGGGAGTTGGGGCCTCCGAGCGTGTCGCCTCGACAAAGCCGCGCCAACGCGATTTCATTCCGCTTCGC
>CAZZAQ010000180.1:0-5462 GCA_964652165.1 uncultured Bifidobacterium sp. | reverse complement strand
CGCGACATGAGCACCCACTGCCTCGTCACCGGCGCCGCCGGCTTTATCGGGAGTCATCTCGTCGACGCGCTGCTGGCGCGCGGCGCGTCGGTGGTGGGGCTCGACAACTTGACACTGGGCAGGCGGGCGAACCTCGACGCCGCCCTGCGCAATCCGCGCTGCACCTTGCGCGAGGTGGACGTGAACGATCTGCCGGCCGTCCACCGCATCGTCAGCGCCGCGTCGGCCGAGCGGCCATTCGACGTCGTCTGGCATCTGGCTGCCAACTCCGACATCCGCGCCGGCGTGGCGGATGCGGACGTGGACCTGCGCGACACGTTTCTCACCACCCACAGCATTCTCAAGGTGATGCGGGACCATCGCATCCCGGCCATCGCGTTCGCGTCCACGTCGGCGATTTACGGGGTGCTGCCGGGCTTGATGCGCGAGGACGCCGGGCCCTTGTTTCCGATCTCCAACTACGGGGCCATGAAGCTGGCAAGCGAGGCGGCGATCAGCGCAGCCGTCGAGGCGTTCGTCCAGCGCGCCTGGATTTTCCGCTTCCCGAACGTGGTCGGCAGCCGCGCGACGCACGGGGCGATTTACGACTTTGCACAGAAGCTGAAGAAGAACCCCGCCGAACTTGAAGTCCTCGGCGACGGCTCGCAGGAGAAACCCTACTTCCACGTCGCGGACCTCGTGGACGCGATGTTGTTCATCGCGGACCACGCCAAAGACCGGCTCAACTGTTTCAATATCGGGACGGCAAACTCGGTGACGAGCGTGCGCTACCTGGCCGAAGCGGTCGTGAAGCGCCAGTCGCCGGGCGCAAGAATCCAATACGGCGCCGGCAATAAAGGCTGGGTGGGCGACGTGCCGAAGTTCAATTACTCGATCGAAAAACTGAAGCAGTTGGGGTGGAACCCGCGGCTGACCTCGGACCAGGCCGTGGACCGCGCGGTGGAGGAGATCATCGCGGAGGCCAGTCCGGGGACTCGCGTTTAGGAACTTCACCCGTATGAGCCGCCAGGCCATCATCCTCGCGGGCGGCGCCGGAACCCGCTTGCGCGAACGCCTCGGCGATTTGCCAAAGCCGATGGTTCCCATCGCGGACAAGCCGCTGTTGGAACACCAGGTAAACCTGGCGGCGAGCCACGGTTTCAAGGACTTCATTTTCTTCGTTCACCACCGCGCCGATGTCATCGAAAATCATTTCGGCGACGGCAGCCGGTGGGGTGTGAGCATCCGCTATATCGTCGAGCAAAAGCCCCTGGGCACGGCGGGGGCGGTGCTGGCGGGCTTCGAGTGGCTCGCGGAGCGGTTCCTGGTGCTCTACGGCGATACGATGGTGAATGTGGACCTCGGCCGGCTCTGGTCCGCGCACGAGCGTGGCGGCGCCGAGGCGACGTTGCTGCTGCACCCCAACGACCATCCACTCGATTCGGACCTCGTCGAGATGGCGCCGAACGGGCGCATCGTTGCGTTTCACAACCGTCCGCACCCGCCTGGTGTCTGGCGTCAGAACCTGGTGAACGCCGCCCTCTACGTCCTGGAAAAGCAGGCGCTCGCGCCATTTCACGCATCACGCACCACGCACCACGCACCACCCATCCTCGACTTCGGCAAAGACATTTTCCCCGCGCTGCTCGCCCGCGGCGCCACGCTGCTTGGTTACAACTCCCCCGAATACATCAAGGACATCGGCACGCCCGAGCGCTACGACCGCGTCTGCGCCGAGTTCGCCAACCGCACCATCGGGCGCAGCTCGCTGGCGGCGCCGCAGCGGGCGGTGTTCCTGGACCGCGACGGCACCCTGATTCGTGACAAGGACTGCCTGCGCAGCGCGGACGGGCTCGAACTACTTCCAGGTGTGGCTGACGCGATTCGCGAATTGAACCATCACGCCTGGCGGACCGTGGTGGTGACGAATCAGCCGGTTATCGCCAAAGGCTGGTGCGACGAGGCCGAGATGCAACGGATGCACAACAAGCTCGAAACGCTGCTGGGGATGGAACACGCCTTCCTCGACCGCATCTACTACTGCCCCCACCATCCCGAGGCGGGCTTCGAAGGCGAGCGCAAGGAACTCAAGATTCGGTGCGAGTGCCGCAAGCCGGGGATCGGCATGATCCGGAAAGCGGTCGCCGATCTGAACATCGACCTCGCCCAAAGCTGGCTCATCGGCGACACGACCACCGATCTACAAACGGCGAAGAACGCCGGCCTGCGCTCCATTCTCGTCCGCACCGGCTCCGGCGAGCGGGACGGCAAACATGCCGCGCAGCCGGATGTCATTGCGGAAAACCTGCTCGAGGCGGTGAAAATCATCCTGGGCCGGCAAGGTTGAATTGCCTTCGATGCCATCACCGGTTAGAAACCTCACATGAGCGCGGCTGAAACCCCGAAGCCGCCCACGTCCGAGAAACTGACTGCTCCGCAGCAAGATTCCGAATGGTGGGTGGAGTTCGACGCCGCCGCCCGTCGTCCGCTGGCCAATCGAATGCGCTATGCGTTCATCCGAACCTACAAGCCCGTGCTCGACGACGCGCGCTACCGCTCGTTCGACTCAATGGAGGAGTATCGCGCCTGGTGCCGCGACAATCTTCCCGACTGGCTTGGCTTCGGCCCGGCTCGGGGTTCATCTTGAAATGCCCTTCGAATACCGCCAGGCCCAGGAGGTGTGTGAGGCTTGCGCCCGTGAGGGCGTGCGGTTCCTGTTTCTCGGAAAGTCAGGAGCGATTCTGCTCGGCTACCCCGACACGACGCAAGATGCGGACCTGTTCGTCGAGAAGGCGCCGGAGAACGGCCGGGCGTTGGTGAAAGCGCTGCGCTCGCTTGGTTTCGGCCTCACGGGGGATCAGGAGGCGGAAATCGTCCGCGGCAAAGACTTTGTGCAACTCAAGAATGGCCCGTTCGATCTGGACCTCGTTTTCGCGCCGGACGGAATTCCCTCCTTCGCGGAAGCCTGGGCGCGCCGCGTCGAGGTTGAAGGATTTCCGGTTTGCCACCCGGACGACATCATCGCCAGCAAGAAGGCGGCGAACCGCGAGAAGGATCGCGAGTCACTGCCGCGCCTCCAATCGTTCCGCGAATACTGGATGGCCCAACAGCGGCGTTCCCGCAGCCTATGATTATTTCCAGGACCCCACTCCGCATGAGCTTCGTCGGCGGCGGCTCTGACCTGCCGGCGTTCTACCGCAAGTTCGCCGGCGCGGTCGTCTCCACGGCCATCAACCAGTTCGTTTACATCACGGTCAACAAGAAGTTCGACCAACGCATCCGCGTCTCTTACTCCAAGACCGAAGAGGCGCGCAGCGTGGACCGCATCCGGCACCCGCTCGTGCGCGAAGCGATGAAGCTGCTGGGCGCCGGCGGCGGCATCGAGATCACGAGCGTGGCGGACATTCCGGCGCGCGGCAGCGGGCTGGGCAGCAGCAGCACCTTCACCGTCGGCCTGCTGCACGCGCTGCACGCCTTTGCCGGACGCCACGCGGGCGCGGAGCAACTGGCCCGCGAAGCCTGCGAAATCGAGATCGACCGCTGCGGCGAGCCCATTGGCCGGCAGGACCAATACGCCGCCGCTTTCGGCGGGTTGAACTTCATCCAGTTCAACCCGGACGACTCCGTGCTCGTCGAGCCAATCATCTGCCGGCGCGAGACGCTCGAGCAATTGCAGGCGCACACGCTGGTTTTCTACACCGGCATCACCCGCAGCGCCTCGGCCATCCTCAAGCGCCAGCAGACCGCGCTCGCAGGAGAAACGAAGAAGCAAAACGTGACGCGCAAAATGGTCGAACTGGCGCACGAACTCCGCAAGGAGCTTCAGCACAACCGCGTCACGGCGTTCGGCGAAATCATCCACGAAGGGTGGCTGCTCAAGCGGAGCCTGGCGAAGGGCATTACGACTGACGCCATCGACGATTGGTACGCGAAAGCCCGCGCCGGCGGCGCCACCGGCGGCAAACTGCTCGGCGCTGGCACCGGCGGCTTCCTGATGTTTTGCGCTCCGCCCGACCGGCACGACGCCATCGCGCGCGCGCTGGGCGAATTGCGCCGGATGGATTTCCGGTTCGAGCCGCAGGGGAGCCGAATCCTGTTCGTGCACCACTAAATTTTGAATTTTTCATTTTTGAATTTCTCCTCGTTCACCGATCCTCGGCAACAAATCCCGCCACAATCGGCCGGTGATCGGAGCCGACGGCCCAGTTGGCCAGCGTGAGCACGTAGGTGTCCTCCTTGTTCCATTCCCTCGCCATGCCGGGGCTGAGAAGCAGGTAATCAAAGCGGCTGTAGGTGTCTTCCTTCGCGTAGTAGTAGGTCCAGGTGATGTTGCGCGGCTCCCAGCGCGGGTTGGGATTCGGCTGATTGTCCCCGTTGCGCTCGGCGGGGCGGGTGTCCACGAGCGCGTGCTTGCCCCGGCCGAGGAGCGCGCGAGTGGACCTGGCGTCCTTCGTGTCGTTGAAATCGCCAAGCACGACGAGATTGGCGTTGGGGTTGGCCTTGAACCGCGCGTCAACGTGCTCGCGGAGCAGGATGGCCTCCTGCTCGCGCATTTCGGCTTCGTCGGCTTCGGGCACGGGCCGGCGGGATTTGAGGTGCGCAGTGATCAACGTGAACGAGTAGCGGTCGTTCACCTGGAGATCGATTTCCGCGAAGCCGCGGCTCACGCGAAAGCGCCGGCCGATCAGCAGGTACGAGTCGTTTGTGTGAGGCCGGCGCGCGGTGATTGGAAACCTGCTGAGCACGGCCACGTGGATGTTCGTGTCCCAACCGGCGACGTGTTCCCAATGCGGGTAGTCTAGGCCCTCGGCCTTGAGCGACGCGCGCAATTCTAGCAACGCATTGGTCGAGCCCATCTCCTGGAGTGCGACCACGTCCGCGCCGAGCGCGCGGAGGCTCTCGCGAACCTTCGCCTTTCCGTCGGCCGTTTTCATCGGGCGGGTGCCGCTGGGCTGGTCGATGTAGTTCTCGACATTGTAAGTCGCCACGCGGAATCGCGCCGGCGCGTCGGCGGAAAGAGCCCTGCTGGCGCAAGCGGCAAGCGCGGCGAAGGCGAGTAGTCGGAGCACCGGAGTCATCCGCGCCGTGATAGTGAGCCGCCGCCGGGAAGTCAAAGGGCAAGGTGCCGGCGGGGGCGCGGCCTTCCAAGGCCGCGTCCCCGACCCCTGGTTCACGGCCAGAAGTGCAGCGTCCGCATCAGCCCTTCGTTGACGATTAGGGGCGCGGGGCCGACGACTACAATCCAGGTCCACATCCGCCTAAGCCGCGGGTGTTCGGCCAGCCACGCCCGCTCGACGAACAACCCCACGGCTTGCAGGCCGAAATAAGCCATCATCGAGCCGAATTGGTTTCGCCCGGTGACGAGCCACAAGCCGAGATTAATCACGAACTCATGGACGACGCCCGAGACCAGGAATACCACGGCCACCGCCAGCGCCGGTCGCTTGTCGGATGGGCCCATGTAGATCCGGCGGGCGATAGTC
>CAZZAQ010000179.1:0-8040 GCA_964652165.1 uncultured Bifidobacterium sp. | reverse complement strand
AAGGACGGAAGAGGATCACCGGAGCGATGGCGGCGGCGGGGCGCTACTTCGCCGCCGGCGACGTCCTCGGCTGACGCGGCGTTGAGCGGAACGGCAGCGCCTCCCGGCGCGCGCGCCGCGATGAACGCCTACTACAAGGAACACTTCGTCGGCCCCGGCGTGCTCGTGCCGGACGGCTATGTGGATGGCGGGCGCCAGATGGACTTCGATGCGGATGGCCGCGCGAAATCCGGCCGGGAAATCCTGGTGGTCGATCGCGCCAGCGACTCCGAACTGGGCAAGCACCTGGAATTCGCGCGCTCGCCGGACCTCCAATCGCTGGGTCCGCTCGAACGCGCGCAACGGCTCGCCGAACACGTCGATCGGCTGACGACTCCGCCCGGCGGAGAGCGCTGGGTCGGCCCGGCGGTCGAGCAACTCACGCGCGAGTTCGCCAATAAACCGCTCCGCATCGGGGACATGGTCGATCTGGGCCAGGCTGGCGTTTGCCGCCACCGGTCGCTGCTCTTCAAAATTCTGGCCGACGAAGCCGGGCTGAAATCCGCGCTCGTCCGCGGCAACTACGCCGTCAACGGTCCGCGCGGATTTCCCCACGCGTGGAACGAAATCTATCTCGACGATGGACGCCGCCTGCTCGTCGATGTGATGCACAATGGCGGCAAGCCGCGCTTCCCCGCCGTCACCGATCCCGAAGTCGTTCGCCGCTACCTCAAGCCCGACAACACGCCGTGGTATTCGACGAACGCGGCTCCGAACGCGAAACCTGACAAGCCGTAACGATACCGTGCGAGCGAACCTGTCCCTGGGAAGGTATGAGTTATGAGGTATGAGGTATGAAAACGACAACCGCGACCACTCGCCGCCTCTTCATACCTCTTACCTCATACCTCATACCTTCTACCCTCCGAGGCTGAGCTGTCGTCCGCGCTGAACCTCGACCGGCCACTATGACCTCCCTCGACGGCTACCTCCAAAGCCAGCTTCCCGCCGCCCTGGAACTGCTCCGGCAGATGGTCGGCATCAATTCCTTTACCGGCAATCGCGATGGCGTCAACCGCCTCGGGCGATTCACCGCGGAGAGCTTTGCTCCACTGGGTTTCACTCCGGAATTCGTTCCTTCCACCAACTCCGGTTACGGCGACCATCTGGTGCTCACCCGCCCCGGGCGCGGCCCGAAGAGCATCGCGATGATCTCGCACCTCGACACCGTCTTCCCGCCCGAGGAGGAAGCGCGGAACAATTTCCGGTGGCTGCCCGAGGGGAATCGCATCTACGGCCCCGGCACGCACGACATCAAGGGCGGCACGGCGATGATGTGGCTCGTGCTCCACGCCTTGCGCGAACGCGCTCCGGCCGTGTTCGACGCGATCACCTGGAAGCTGTTCTGGAACTCCTCCGAGGAAGTCATCTCGAAAGATTTCGGCGACGTCTGCCGCGCCCGCTTCGACGCCGGCACGCTCGCTGCGCTGGTTTTCGAGTCCGAAGGCCGGCTCGGCGACGAACGGCTGATGGTGATCGCGCGCAAGGGCCGGGCGACCTGGCGCGTGACCGTGACCGGCCGCGGCGCGCACGCCGGTTCGAAACACCGCCACGGCGCCAATGCCGCCGTGCAGCTTAGCCTGACGCTTCAGCGCATCGCGGCGCTGACGGACTACTCCCGCGACCTCACTTTCAACGTCGGAACGATTGCCGGCGGCACCGTGCTTAACCGCGTCCCGCATGAAGCCGTCGCCGAGGGGGAGATGCGCGCGTTCACGCCTGAAGCCTGCGCCGCCGGCAAGGCTGCCCTGCTCGCGCTGGCCGGCCCTGGCGAAATTCGCGCCGTCGCGGATCGTTTCGCCTGCGACGTGCGGGTCGAAATCCTCAGCGAAAGCCGCCCCTGGCCGCGCAATCCGGAGACCGACCGCCTGGCCGCTCTCTGGCAGCAAGCCGGGGTGGAACTCGGCATCCCCGTGAACGTCGAACAACGGGGCGGCCTGAGCGACGGCAATTTGATTTGGGACGCCGTCCCGACGCTCGACGGCCTCGGCCCGTGGGGCGACAACGATCACTGCTCCGAACGCAGCGCCGACGGCTCGAAAGTGCCCGAGTTTGTGGACGTCACCTCGTTCCTCCCGAAAGCCGCGCTGAATACCGTGGCGATCCTCAAGCTCGCTGGCCAATCCTTGCCCGGCCGTTCGGAGTTGAGTTGAACGCAGCGCGCGAACGGCGCCCGACAACCCCGCTATCGTCCCTTTGCCCGCGACGCTCCGCGTCCCACGCTCACGACCTGGCCCGGATCCACGATGCGGAACCCGCCATTCGGCAACACCACGAGGAAATCGGGATTGTTCGGCATGAAAAAGAGATGATCGGCTGTGGCGACCGTCACCGTGCGCCCATCCGCCAGTTGAATCTTAAACGGCTTGAACGGCGTGGCATCGCGCATCTCCCGCAATGTCTTGAGCGTCATGACCCCGCTAATCTGTCGCCGGTGACCTACGCTGTCAACGTGCTGAAATGTCCCGGTTCCCCGTGCGCGCCGCGTCGCAGTGTCCGGATGGCTCCGCGAAAGCCGCGTTCGTACCGACGCGAGCCACAAGTTGGGACCGCCGCGGGCGGCGGGGGCGCCTACGGCCCGCGCGCCGGCAGGGCGGCGGGGTCGATTTGGAAGACGGCGTTGCTGGCGGCGGACGCGAGAGATGAATTGGTGCTCGTCATCAGCCGGAGCAGTGCCGGCAGTGCAGGCTGGGCGATGAAGCCCATTTCACCCAGGGAGTGTGCAGCCAGTAACCGCACCTCTTGCTCGGGATCGGAAAGCGCCGCCGCCAGCGGCGGCACCGTCAGGTCCGGCCGTGTGACGACTCGTTGCAGGTTCACCGCGGCGATCATCCGGGTGGCGCTGTTGGTATGATGGAGGAGGTCGACCAGTGCGTGGATGGCCGATTCCGATTCCGATTCCCGCGCCATCCACACCAGGCCGTTCAGGGCGCATTGCGCGACGTCAGGGTTGGTGGAGGCGCTTGCATTGTGTAGCCACGGAACAGCCCGCTCTCCCACGCCGGCCATGGCTAACGCCGCCAGGTGGCTCCGGTCCGGGTCGTCCAAATAGCTGGCCAGCGTCGGAAGGGCGGGAGCCGCGTCCGGCCCAAGAAGGTGAAGTCCCCACGCGGCGATGAAGATTCGTTCGTCATCGCCTTCAATCTGGAAATCCACGACGGGCAACGTCGAAGCCCAGCGGTTCAATGTGGCACGCCATTTCGAGCGCGGGCGGGTAAATTGGTGCAGAAAATAGGGCACGGCATTGGTGGCCTTCGCCTTCAATGCCCTGCTCGCATTTTCACGCAGGAATGAGACGGGTTGCATCATCGCTTCCGTGACCCAAACTGTGACGCGCTTGCCTTCTACGACCGGCTCCTTCGGCCCGCGCGGCGAAAAGAGGACGAGGCCCGCTGCGCTCGCCACCGCGGCCAGCGCGAGCACCAGGAGGATTCGTCGGCGCCTCATTCGACCGACCATGTTGCCCTCCCCCGCCCATCGTGGCGAGGCGGAAAGGGGTGCGCGGGAGCGCCGATTTTGGGACTGCGCTGGCAGAGCAAAGCGGCGACAGCGCTTTGGCTGGGCGACCCCCATCGAAAGCGGCGTCGCGCTGCGCTTGCCGCCGCAGTCCACATCGCTGCGGATGGCGCGCGTGCCAACGTGCGCCCGGAGCGCCGAGCTACGGCTCGGCTCGGCCCCGCGTTCGCTTTGGGTTCGCGCCGAGCGGGAACTCGGCGCTCCGGTTCATGCGCCGAGCGCGGCGCGGGTCCGTTGCACGAGGTCGTTGTCCTTGTCGCCGGAGCCGCGCAGGTAGAAGGCGCTCGCGGCCAGAAAGCGGTCGCGCCACGGCGGCGACATTGCGTGGTAATCCTCGAGCACGGCCGAACTGTACTTGTAGTCGTGCGCGTTGTTGCCCTTCGTGAAGATGAGCCGCCGGGACGCGTCGGCGAATGGCTTCGGATCGGGAGTCTCCTTGAGCCAGGCGAGTATCTTTCGGGCGGCGGGCAGGCGATCCTTGGCGCTCACGTCGGCGAAGATTTCCTCGATGGCGCCAGCGCCAGTGGCTTTTGGGGCGAGCGGCTCAAGAGCGTCGATGCGTTCGCCCTTGTCCGGATTGCTGCCGCGGAAGAGCGGGAGGAAGGCGGCGTTTTGCAGGAGCAACAGGCGGCGGGTCTGGTCGTCCCGGCAATGCTGCCAGGCGTAGTGGAGCGCGTTGGTGAAGGTCGTCGCGTGCAGCGAAAGGATGCCCGGCGCGCGCATGAGCAACTCGCCTGCGCCGTCGAAGAAGGCGTCAAAAAGGGACTGCGGGGCTGCGCCGCGGTTCAGCAGTTCTAGCGCCTTGTCGCTGGCGTCATTCGGCGAACCGGCGCGGAGGACAGCCAGCATCTCGGTCGTGGCGTCGGCGTCGGGCTTGCCGCCGAGCCAGTCGGCGCGAATCTTTTTCGCGGTTTCGAGGTTGTGGCGGAAGGGGCGGTCGGCGTCCAGGTCGAGCTTGGCGGGATTGCCCTTGGCGCGATCGCGGTCGCGGTCGAGGATGGCGTAGACGAGTGAGCGCAAGACCGGCTCGGCGTGCTGCCAGCCGATGGCTTCGAGGGTGCGGAAGCTGTTGGCGACGTAGATTTCCTTGTGCCCAATCTCGCGGAAATCCCGCGCGCCGTAGCGGCAAAGGATTTCAAAGATTTCGTGCGCCCCGGCGGAGCGGGCGCAGCCGACGATGGCGGCGTCGCCGGCGGCTTCGTCCCAGTCGTCCATCGCGTCGATCAGCGCCTGCCGGGCCTTGTGGGCGGGCGGGACGGCGGATTCGTCGACCGGTCCCATCGTCCAATCGCCTTCCTTCACGTCGGCGGCCTGGGAACTTTTGAACTGGTCGATGGCCCAGAAGATTGGCAGCCAGCGGTCAGTGTCGGGCGAGGAAAGACTGGCGAGGTGGGCGGAGTTGACCACGAGCACGGCGTGGAACTTGAAGCCGACCGGCCGGGGCTGGATGTTCCGCACGCCCGCCAGGAGCAGCGCGGCGAGCACTTCGCGGTAGGTGGTGCCGCGCTGGATGCGGGCGGCGACTTCCTCGAGCACACGTTCGCGAGGCGTGTTTTCGAGCAGGCGCACCAGCGGCTCGATTTCGGGGTGCAGCCGCACGGCTTCGGGCTTGAGCTTCGCCTCGGCGGCGGAAACGGGACGGAGTTGCGCCAGGAACCCGAGTTCGCCCAGGCCCGCGAACGCGGCGGCGCCGGCGGCCGTTTTGAGGAAGGATCTTCGTTTCATGCTCACGGTTTTGCTCCCGGCGGCCGGGGAAGTCAACCCGGCGATTGACTATCGACGGGTCGCGCATTTTGTGTTTCAGGAGCGCCTTGCGCGCAAAAAGCTGGTTTGATTTGGTTTGATCTGGTTTGATCCTTTGGCAGTTAAAGCCAGGTCTTGCCTCATGCAGGCCGTTCCGCGGGCAACCAAAAGAGCCCCGCCGCACTGTGGACTCAGGCCTATCCGGAGCGCCGCGTTCCTGCTCGGCGCGAACAAAAGAGCCCCGCGGCGCAGGAAACTCTGGACCGGCTGACATTGGCAACAAGTGTCGCGCACGGAACAAACATAGTGGACGGGGCGCAGGGGTGTTAGCGCCAAACGAGCGAAACGAGCCAAACGAGCGAAAATCTGGAGATGTCCTGCGTTTCGTTTCCATGCGGCTCGACTGCCGCTTGACGATTCGCTCAGGCTTCGGGCGTCAGGCCCATGACGACGTCGAAGCGCGCCGTAAGTTCGCCGATGCGTGAACCCTTGAGTGGAGTGAAAGGGATCGTGACGGAGTCGCGCGCCTTCTCGTCCTTGATGTTCTTCCAGATGCCGTCGTTCTCGTTGCCGGGGTGGCCCTTGATGTAGCACTGCGTGATCAGTTCCTTTTTGCCCTTCATCTTGATCGCGAAATGAATGTGCGGCGTGCGGCCCGGGTAGGGCACCGGTTTGATGGTGCGGAAGAGATATTCGCCGGTCGAGCCGGTCAGGAAACGGCCAAAGCCCTGGAAGTTGGCGTCGCGTTTCTCGCGGTTGCCGGTGCCCGAGTGCAGGTAGGCGCCGTGGGCGTCGCACTGCCAGATCTCGACGAGAGCGTTGCGGATGGGCTGGCCGCGCGCATCGAGGATGCGTCCGCTGAGCCAGGTGACTTCGCCGACGCCCGGCGTGAGGCCATCGTTGACGATCAGCAGGTCGTTGTCGGTGTCGAGCGGAAGTTTGTCCGGATAGAACGGCCCTTCGGTCTGGCGCGGCGTGCGAATGAGTTCCGCGGCGAACGCGCCGGGAACGGCGAACAGCGCGGCGCCCAAACCCATCGAGCGGAGAAAGCGGCGGCGGTCGTGGGGAGCAAGAAACGGGAGAGTGGCGAGGTTCGATTTCATTGGATGAAGTGACAGTTGCGAGGTCGTCTGGTTACAGGCTGCGCCGGTATTCAAGGCACGCGCGTGGCTTTTCTTCAAGTCGGGAGTTAGGGTCAGGATTGGCGCGAGCGCAACTCAGATTTTGAAGGGCGTCTTCTATATGAATCCCAACGGGATTCCGCAACGAAGCCCAGGGTTGCGAGGAACGAGCTACCCTGGGTGTAAGTCGCAAAAGACAACAACCCCAACGGGGTTGCGGCTACGCGCCCTGTGTTCACCCGAGACGAAACCCCTTTGGGGTTTTCCTGTTCTGACGCTTGTCCTAAGGTAGCTCGTTCCTCGCAACCCTGGGCTTTGGGACGCAATCCCTTTGGGATTGGCAGGCGTTCCTTCAAAACCTGATTTGCTCCCGATTGGCGCCTCATCGTTGGATTGCACTGCAGATTTCCAGGGGACTTCGCCTTCCCGGGAGCCACCCGCTACCAGGCTGCGGCCGGCTCACTGGCGCGGCCGGAGCAGGCCGAGTTCCCAGGGAATCTCTCCGTACTTCTTGCCGGCTCGCCGCTCGTCGCTCACGCCCTGGTAGAGCAAAACGAGGTTGTCGGGATCGATTTCGAGTCGCTGGTCCCGGCCTGTGCGAAGAAGTTCGCCGTGCGAGAAGGAGCCGGTCCAGGTTTTGCCTTCGAGGCGGACGTTGAGCGGGCTGGCGAAAGGCTTCTCGCGTGTCGCCGCCAGCGGCTTCCACTCGCCGTCGAGACGGTCCGCCACGTACGCCTTGAAATAGCGCCGGCCTTTCTCGCCGATGGCCTCGATGAGGGTAAGGTATTGGTCGCGGCCTTTGAGGCGGTAGGTGTTGCTCGCCTCGAAGATGTCGTCTCGGAGCACGACTTCGGGCCGGCTCCAGCCGAACGGGAATTGCGCGAGCTTCGTCTCCGCGCGCCAAAACTTGCCATTGTTCGAGGTGAAGAAGAGATGGGCGCGGGTGTCGTCGCAAATCACCCAGAAGTCGATCCAGCTCTCGACGTTGTCCGGGTGCGCCGGGTAGAGGAACACAGGGGTGGTCCACGACTGAGGGTCGGCGATGTTCGTCGAAGTCGAGAAGGCCGGCTGGAGGGCGACCTTCCGCGCGTTGTCACTGGCCTGATAGATCAAATACCATTTCGCGTGCGGCTCGAACCAGAAGACCTGCGGCGCACAGAAGTAGCCGTTGGTCACGGTCAGCAAGTGGCGCGGGGCGGCGTTGGCGTTGGACCAGTCGTCGAAAGAGAGATACTCGATCTGGTGCGAGCGTTTCTCGCTGCGGATGGTGCAGAAGAGGTGCCAGCGGCCATCATGGCGGACGATGCTGGGATCCTTCATCGAGTAACAATGGTCGTCGCGTTTCACCGGCGAAACGACCGGCTGTGTCGAGTTCCAGAGGAACTCGCCGGCGGCAAACGAGGAGTCCGCCGCACGGGTGGGCGAGGGGAGGAGAAGAAGTGCGAAGGCGAAGAATCGACCCATGACGGGAGGTGATGGTCTCGCTCCCGCCCATAAGTTCAAGGCTCAAAAGCTTGCATGGGAATCCAGGGGCGTATCCAGACATCGTTGGGGTTGGAACTCCCTCTCCCCGCGACGTAGGAGCGGGGAGAGGGCTGGGGAGAGGGGAAATCTCTGTTTA
>CAZZAQ010000178.1:0-8154 GCA_964652165.1 uncultured Bifidobacterium sp. | reverse complement strand
CAGACCTCGAAAAGTCTAGCTCAAGGGGTGGTCCAAATTTTGGGGTCCATTTCAGTCGCCCAAAGGCCCGGTCTGATACACGGGCGCGGTCAGGAGTTTGTCGCTGGCCTGGGCGGGCAATAGGCGATCCGCGCCGCTCACGTAGCCGTTGTGGCTGCTGGTCACGTCGTTCCAATAGGGGATTGTGGTGCGGTCGAAGAAGTTATCTCGCATGGTGACGTTGGGGCTGAAGTCGAAAATCTCGAAATAGCCGCCTCGGAACAGGTTGTTTCGGAAGGTGACATTGGGGGTGTAGCCCGCATCCACGGCTGTGAGTACCCGGTCCAGGAGGCAGTTGGTGAAGCCGATGACGCTCACGGGAAAGCCCCAGAGGTAGCCGCCGTGGACCTGGCAATCCATCAGGCTGACAGGCGTCGAACCCCCGTAGCCCTGGAGGATTGCTTCGAATCCCACGGAGACCTGGGCAAAGCGCCAGCGCAATTCGGCTTGAGGCGTCGCGTCCCACCAAGGCAGGTAGAATTGGGTGCCGCGCGTCGTCCACACGTTGGTGGACTGTTCCTGGACGAAATGATGATGGACGAGCCGGGCAAGGTTCGTCGGAGAGCCGTCCACAATGAGCCTTGCGCCGCTCATCAGTAAGAGTCCGTAGGCCAAGCCAGGCTGCGGCTGCGGGGCGAACCCGAGCGCTGCGCCGGGGTTCACCGTGAGCGTGCAATTGGTGTTGAGCACGGCGGCGCCAAAAATGTGGTCGAGCACGGGGTAATGGAACCCGAGGTCGGGCACCGCGCCGGCTCCGTAACGGATTTCGGGACGCGGGTGGAGGGTCATGTCGACGACGATCCAGCCGTTGGTCTGGATGACCGGCGGCTGGGTGGTGCGTTGGCGGATTTCGGCAAGCAGGGAACTGTTGATATTCATCGTGCCCTTGCCCCGGTAGGCGCTGCCTGCCAGATAGTGCGCCGCCGCGCCGACTTCAAGAAAGGCGGAGGAACTGGTATTGGAGGCGTTGTTTGCGCCGTAGTAAACGCCGGTGTTGGTGACGGCCACGAACAAGCTGTTGGTCAGATAAACCACCGCGCCGTTACTCTCGGGGTCGGGGTCGGTGTTCGCGTTCAGAAAGTTAGCCTGGTGGGCGGTCAGGTGCTCGAAACGGGCGATGGCGGTAACGCTGCCGTTGACCACCTTGTCTGCCTGATAGACCAGGATGTTCCGGGCGCGGACATCCGCGTAGTAAACCATGAGAGGAAAGGTGCACCGCACGAACTGCGCGTGTTTCAACTCATGCCCGGCGCCGCCGAAAAAGGAGATGCCGGAGTTGGCGTGCGAGAGGCGGACGTGCTTGATGGCCGCCGGCTGGCCGGAGCTATAGAAGTCGAACTCCAGCATCGGGCCGCCGTAGGAATTGACCCACGGGTTGCCGGTGCTCCACGGCAGAATCTCGCCGACGCTGTCGTCGTTCTCCGAGGTGCAGATCAACGGGGTGTATTCCCCGGTGCGGAACTCCACCGTGCCGCGCACGCGGATGGCAGCAAGGGTGGATGAGTTCTTGTACTTGATAACACAGTTCTCGAATACTGTGTGGCCATAGAAATTCGCGTCCGAGGCGACGTAGTAATTGGTGTTAGCAAAGAATCTAAAGTTTGAAGCCCCAGTAACTAATGAGTAATCGACCAGAAAACCGGCCCGCTCCTCGGGGGTTGGAAGGTCGGCTCGGGCTTCTTGAATCGGTTTGAATGGACCTTCGGCGAGCCGCCGGACAGGCAGGTCTCGAATCCCTTGATTCGCTCCAGCCGGAGGCCGGGCCGCCGCGAGCAGTGCCTTGGGAGGGGCGAGCAAGTCCAAGGCCCCTTTCGCGCGAGGCAACGCGGCGAGCATCCGCTTGGCGGCCTGCCATTCGATGGCCTCGACGAGGACCGGGCGCCCACCAAGATTGGCGAACAGCTTCGCCACGGGAATCTTCGTCTCCGGTTTGGGACCTGGCAGTTCGAAGGCGACACCGCTGCCCATCTTGTACGAGCCGAAATCGAGCAGATGGTCTGTGAAGTCCGGTTCAACCATCGCCTGGCGGAGAGCGGGATCGCTCTCCCGGCTGAGGACTCGAGCGGTTTGAACGGGTTGCGGCGTTTCCGGAACGAATTCCGTGTAAAGCTCCAAACGGCTCTTGTCGGACAGGCCCAGGGCCTGCGGATCGGGCGGTGCCTCGTGCAAAATCAGGTCGACAGTCACGCCGGCGATTTATTGCCTCTCGGTGCTGAGCTACGAATTGCAGCGGCCTTCAGCGTGATTGCCAAACGTCATTTCCGAAATGGTGGGGCAAACCTGCCGGTTTGCCGCGGCGCCCAGCAGGGCGCCGCCCACCATTTCGGAAATAACTTTTGGCCACCGTTCTAGCGTGATTGCACCAGCACGCGGAAGGCGCGGCCGAGGTGCTCGGGGTGGGTGAGGGTTTGGAACTGACGGGCTTGCTCGGGCGTCCATGCTTCGGCCGGGCCGCTGCGCCCATCCTGTTCGGCGGCCTGCGTCGCGATTCGAGTGAAGAACTGTGCTTGAGTGAAGAGTCCCTCCGTGCGCAGTCCGGCGCGTTCGCCGGCGCGTTGAAGCTGGGTGAAATTCACGTGGGCGGTGAGGTCCTGCTCCCCGGGATTGTCGAGCACGTCGGCTTGGGCGCGGTGCCTCGAGTAGCCGCGCAAGGTGCCGCTGGCGCGGGCGGGATTGAGCCGCTCAAGGGCCGTCAGCCCGTAATCGGCCGTCAGCAGCCTGCCCGCGCGCAGCGCGCGCGCGGCCGCGCTCCACCATTCTCCGGCTGCGGGCGACACTTCCAGCACGAAGCCGTCGGGCAACACCGCCAGCAATTCGGCCGGCAAGTCGAATCCGGCGTCGGCCAGGCGCGCCGTCCAATCGGCCGCGGATTGCAGCGGTCGCCAGACAAACCGCCCGCCTTCGCGGCCCACGCCCCACTCAAACCAGCGTTGGCCCGCCGCGTCCCACGCGACGCGATGCACGGGGAAGGCATCCATCAGTTCATTGGAGAAAATGACGCCGCGCAAGCCGTCTGCCGGCAAAGCATGGAACCCGGCAAACCATTCCACGCGCGGGGCAAAACTTTCCAGCTTTAGCCGTTGCCAATCCTGCCGATTCAAAGATGGCTCGATGATCCAATAGTGGATTCGAGCGAAGAGCTGCGGCCGGTGTGCGGCCAGCCAGCTCAAGATGTCATGAGCCAGTTGACCGTCATGTGCGCCGGCTTCGGCCAGTTGCAGCGGACCCGGGCTGAGTGCTTCCAGCCAATCGGCGAACCGCCGGGCGAGCAGTTCTCCAAACAGAGGCCCAACGCTGGCGCTGGTGTAGAAGTCTCCCAACTTGCCTGTCTGCCCTGTGTGCGGCTCGTAGTATCCAATTTTTGGACAGTAGAGGGCGACCTCCATGAAGCGGGCAAAGGAGAGGACCCCGGCCTGTTCCACTTCCTGACGCAGGATTGTCGCGACACGAGTCACTTCGTGATGTGGGCCGAACGGATCGGCAACGCTCTTGCTCACCCAGAAACCTTGTATGGCTAAAATCGACGCGTTCTTCAACCTCATGTTTGAGCAGAAGGCCTCGGACCTTCATCTGTCCACGGGCAGCCCGCCGATCCTCCGCATTCACGGCGAGCTCCAGCGGGTCGATTTCCCGCCGCTGGAGAACGACGCGCTCAAGGCCATGCTCTACGAGATCGCCCCCGAGTACAAGATTAAAACCTTCGAGGAAACCGGGGACGTCGATTTCGGCTACGAGATCCCCGGCGTCTCCCGCTTCCGCGCTAACTTCTTCAATCAGAAGCACGGCATCGGGGCCGTCTTCCGGCAGATTCCCAGCAAAGTCCTCTCCTTCGACGATTTTGAAAAAATGGACGCGCCCCTGCCGGCGGTGCTCAAGAAGTTTTCGATGCTCCACAAGGGCCTGGTGCTGGTGACCGGCCCGACCGGCTCCGGCAAATCGACCACGCTCGCCGCGATGGTCGACTACTGCAACAAAAACCGCCGCGACCACATCATCACCGTCGAAGACCCGATCGAGTTCGTGCACGAGAGCAAGAACTGCCTGGTGAATCATCGCGAGGTCGGCGTCCACACGCAGAGTTTTTCCTCCGCGCTGCGCGGGGCGTTGCGCGAGGATCCGGACATCATTCTGGTGGGCGAAATGCGCGACCTGGAGACCATCGAGCTGGCCATCACGGCGGCCAGCACAGGCCACCTGGTGTTCGGCACGCTGCACACCCAGAGCGCGGCGAAGACCGTGGACCGCATCATTGACGTGTTCCCGAGCGAACAGCAGAACAAGATTCGCGCGACGCTCTCGGAGGCCCTCAAGGGCGTCGTGGCGCAAAACCTCTTCCGGCGCGTCGACAAAAAGGGCCGGTGCGCCGCGCTGGAAATCCTCGTCTTTACCACCGCCATCTCCAACCTGGTCCGCGAAGGCAAGACGCACCAAATTCCCGGCATGATCCAGGTCGGCAAGCGGATGGGCAATACGCCGCTGGACGATTCGATCATGGACCACCTCAAGATGAAGCGCGTGGCGCCAGAAGAGGCTTACGACAAGTGTATCGATAAGAAAAAATTCCGGCCGTTCCTCGCGGTCCCACCCCTGGATGACGATGTGTAACGCACGAGTTGAGAGCACGCTTGAGTTGAGAGTTGAGAGTCGTGGGACTCCGACGATCGACCTGCGCGGCTCTCAACTCTCAACTCAAGCTCCTCTCAACTAACTCAAGATGCGCCGCAACGAACTGGACTACATCCTTGGCACCATGCTCGACGCCCACAAGGACGTCTCGGACCTCATTCTGACGGTCAACAAGCCGCTCCAGATCGAGGCGTCCGGCGAGCTCACGCCGGTGCCGATCAGCCCCAACATCGAGAAGCTCACACCGTTTCAAACCGAAACGATCGCGATAAACCTCATCGGCAACAGCCACCGGCTGTCCGAGGACTTGCTGCGCACGGGTTCATGCGACTGTTCCTATTCGTTGGGAGAGCGGGCGCGATTCCGCGTGAACGTCTTCGCCCAGCGCGGGTGCTACTCGATTATCCTGCGCAAATTGAATGCGCAAGTCCCTAAATTGGAAGAGTTGAACCTGCCGGAGGTCATTCTCCAGACCGCCAAAGAGAAGACCGGTCTGGTGCTCGTCACCGGCGCCACCGGCTCCGGCAAGTCCACGACGCTGGCGGCCGTGATCGACGAGATTAACTCCCACAAGTCGATTCACATCGTCACGCTGGAAGATCCCATCGAGTTCATTTACACGCAGAAGCTGGCGACCGTCAACCAGCGCGAACTGGGCACGGACTACGATTCCTTCCCCACCGGCCTGCGCGCCGCTTTGCGCCAGGCGCCCAAGGTCATCCTCGTCGGCGAAATGCGCGACCGGGCGACCGTCGAGATTGCCCTGAGCGCCGCCGAGACGGGCCACCTGGTCTTCAGCACGCTCCACACCATCGACGCGGGCCAGACGATCAACCGCATCCTGGGCATGTTCGAGACCGAGGAACAGGAGCAGGTCCGTTACCGCCTGTCGGACACGCTCCGGTGGGTCATCAGCCAGCGCCTGGCGCCCAGAATCGAAGGAGGACGATATCCGATCGTCGAAATCATGGGCGCCAACCTGCGCACCAAGGAGAGCATCGTCCAGGGCGAGAGCGAAGGGAAAAGCTTTTACGAGATCATCGAAGCCAGCCAGACCTTCGGCTGGCGCACGTTCGACTTTTCCGTTCTGGACGCGTTCAACAAGGGTATCATCACCGAGGAAACGGCGCTCATGTTTTGCAGCAAGCGCGGAGTGGTCACGCGCGGCATCGACCTGCTGAAGAAGTCCCGGGGCGACGACGTGTCCAATATTTGCGAGTTGCGCATGACGCCGATGGCTCAAATCCAGCGCGCCACTCCCCCCGCCGCCCCGAGACCCGGCGCGCCACCGCCTCCTCCGCTTCCCCGGGCCCCGCTGACCCTCAAAGTGAAGTAACACCATGTCCGTCGAACTTGAATTCCTGACACCGGCCGACAAGCCCGCCTTGCTCGGCCTGAGCACCGCCGAATTGCAGGAAACCGCGAAGACCGCGCTCGATCAGCTCGGCTTCAAGGTCCATACCGCCGTGAACCACGGCGAGTTTCTGCACAAGTTTGCCCAGGTTCCCTATCAGATCGTCATCCTGGAAGAACTCTTTTCCGCCAACTCTCCGGAGGAGAACGAGAGCCTTTGCGTCATTCAACGCATGCCGATGAACCAGCGGCGGCACGCGGTTTTCGTCCTCTTTGGCTTCAACCTGGCGACGTTCAATCCGATGCAGGCCTACCAGCAGGGCGTCCACGCCGTCGTGAACCCCTCCGAGATGTTCCTTCTGATCCAACTCATCCAAAAGGCAATCGCGGACAACGACATGTTCCTCCACACCTTCCGCGAAGTGCAACGGCGGCTCGCTTAGTGCTGAGTAATCAGTATTCAGTAATCAGTAATCAGTGTTCAGTCGGCGCTCGTCCACGGAGGAGGGATGACTGGATACTGATTACTGATTACTGATTACTGATTACTGACTTCCCCCTCCCGCTCCTTTACAACCGGCGCCGATGAAACGCGTCGACGTCGCGCTGGTGGAACGGGGCCTGTGTGAGAGCCGCGAAAAAGCCCGGCGTGCCGTCCTGGCCGGGCTTGTCCGCATCAACGACCAACCGGTCGGCAAACCCAGCGAAACGGTGCTCGACACCGACGCGCTGGCGCTCGAAGGCGGGGACCGGTACGTCAGCCGCGGCGGCCAGAAACTGGAGCACGCCCTCAATCATTTCGCGCTCGACGTGCGGGGCGCCTCCGTCATCGATCTCGGCGCGTCCACTGGCGGATTCACCGATTGTCTCCTTCAGCACGGCGCCAGGCGGGTCTTCGCGGTCGATGTTGGCCAGGGCCAGCTCGCCTGGAAGCTGCGAACGGATTCCCGCGTCGTCGTGATGGAGAAAACCAACGCCCGCGACCTTGCGGCCGCCCGATTTCCACAGCCGTTCGTGCCCGTGGACCTCGTCGTCATCGACTGCGCCTTCATTTCCCTCCGAAAGGTCCTGCCGCCCGCAGTTGCCTTGTTGCGGCCCGCCGGTAATATCGCCGCGTTGATCAAACCCCAATTCGAAGCCGGCAAAGCCGAAGCGGACAGAGGCGCCGGCGTCATCACCGACCCGGCCGTGCATGCGCGCGTGCTGAGTGAACTCGAATCCTTCGCCGCCGGATTGCCGGGAATACGCTGGCGCGGGATCACCGAATCCCCCTTGCTCGGACCGGCCGGCAACAAGGAATTCTTCGCGCTGCTTGAAAAGGCTGGCTAAATCGATCCGGCGAATCGGACTCGTCGCAAACCCGGACAAGCCGGCCAGCCGGCATCTGGTTCGCAAGGCCGCCTCCCTCATTCGGGCCAGCGGACGCGCCGTACTGGCGGATGCCGCCACGGCCCGCATCGCCGGGCTGCGGCTGCCGACCTGCCCCGACCCCGCGGCCCTTACCCGGCAGGTCGATCTGCTAATGGTCTTCGGCGGCGATGGCACGCTGTTGCGCGTGGCCCGCGATACGGCCGGTTCGCTCACTCCCATCGTCGGCATCAACGTCGGCGCGCTCGGTTTCCTGACTGACGTTCAAGCCCACCAGTTGCCGCTTGCTCTTAAACAGATCTGGGCCGGCCAAACCCACCTGGAGTCCCGTCCGCTCATCGAGGCCCGCGGCCGCGCAAACGGCCGGCAGATCGCAGAGACGGCCCTCAATGACTTTGTCATCGGCCGCGGCGCAGCGCCCCGCCTCGTCGAACTCGAAGTCAGCGTGGACGGCGAAGTTCTCACCCGCTATCGCTGCGATGGGCTGATCGTCGCTACGCCCACCGGCTCGACCGCCTACTCGCTGTCGGCCGGCGGCGCCGTGGTGAGTCCGACCGCCGATGTGTTCACGCTCACGCCAATCTGCCCGCACGCGCTCTCGAACCGTTCCGTGATCGTGGGGCTGGACTCCGCGGTCCGCGTCAAAGTCCTCAGCCAGCGCGTCGAGACGATTCTGACGGCCGACGGCCAGAAGATGATTCCTCTGGCGACCGGCGATCTCATCACCATTCGGCGCAGCCGCCACGCCATCCGGCTGATGCACCTGGC
>CAZZAQ010000177.1:2090-8173 GCA_964652165.1 uncultured Bifidobacterium sp. | reverse complement strand
TGGCTCCGGCTCGCGAGGACGCTCGCCCCACCGGCATTCACTGAGGGATTACGATTGCAGACTTGTTTCCGGGGCGCAATTCGTGCAGATTAGGTGCGCTTGCCATGAATGCTTTCCTGAATCGCGGGCTGTCCGCGCCGTGTTTGCTCCTATGCACCGCGATCCTTCTCAGTTTGTCTGTTCAGCCAGCCTGTTCCGCCCCGCCGGTCTTCCTCAATGAAATTCATTTTCATCCAGTCGAGAAACCGGCGTTCAGCGCGGACGGCTCGCCGATCCTGGACCTGAGCGAGGACGTTTACGAATTTTTGGAGATCTTCAATGCCGGGCCAACCAACGTCCCGCTGGCCGGCTGGAGGCTGACGGGGGACATCGACTTCAATTTTCCGACGAACGCAATTCTCGGTGGCGGCCGGTATCTGGTCGTGGCGAAGAATCCGGCACGGCTGGCGTCCATCCCGCAGTACGGGCTGAACGTCACAAACGTCGCAGGCCCCTACAACGGCCAGCTCAACAACGGCGGCGGCACGGTGCGATTGCGCGATGCGGCGGACAACACGATCGACTCGGTGAGCTTTTCGGCGGAGTTTCCCTGGGCCATCAGCGCCGACGCGTTCGGCGCGGAAGACGAGTGGACGGGGCTGAATTCGACGAATTTCCAATACCGCGGCCGTTCGCTGGAGCGGAGCAGCCTGACCTGGCTGGCGAATGACCCGGCCAACTGGCTCGCCTCGCCGGTCGGCGGCAATCCCAGCCCCGGCCGCGCCAACGCCGTGCTCCGATCCGTGCCGCGCCCCGTGGTGGTCGCGTTCGCGGCCTACCAGGAGAGCACCGGTTCGGCGATTATCCGCGCCAACCAGCCGGTGCGAATCGATTGCACTTTCTCCGCTACGAACCTGTTGAGCGCCGTCTCCGTCGAATACTTCGTGGACGACATCAACAGCACGACGGAGCCGCGCACCACCGTCAACATGGCCGGCGTCGGCGCGCCGGCGGAGGGGCGTTTTACGGTGGTGCTGCCCGGCCGGGTGGACCGCAGCCTGGTGCGCTACCGATTCCGGGCCAATCGCGGCGGGGGCGTCGAGACCGTGTCGCCGCGCGCGGACGATCCGTTCGCCTGGCACGCCTATTTCGTGACGCCCGCGCGGACATCCACGAACCGCATTTATGACTGCTTCATTTCGAGCGCGAGCCTGTTCATCCTGCAAACGAACATCGTGGAGTCGAATCCGTGGGAGGAACGCCGGGTTGTTCCGCCGGATCCGCCCGGCCTGCCGCGCACGTCGTGGAACGCCACCGAGCCGGCCGTGTTCGTCTATAACGGGGAGGTCTACGACGCTCGTGCCCGCTACCATGGCAGCCAGTATCGGAGGGCCGCCGCGAACAATTCGTGGAAATGGCAGTTTCCGCGCTACAAGCGGTTCGAGGGCCGCGAGGGCTTCTTCATCTCCGACAACCTGGAGGAGACGGTGGTGTGTCACGCGCTTTACCGGCTGGCAGGTCTGCCGTCCTCCAACACAAAGTGGATGGACTTCTACCTCAACAGCTCGCCGGTGATTCGGCGCATGGATCAGGACGAGATGGACGACAGACTGTTCGAGCGGTTCGCGAAAGAGCAGGCGGCGGCCAACCCGGGCGTGCCACGGGAAGAGATGGGAGAGTTCTACAAGGCACAGGGTATCTTCCTTTTCCACGACCCCATCGGCCCTTACGGCTATGGGGGCTATCGGCTCCTGCCGGCGCGGCCGCCTTATTGGACCGAGCGGCAACGGTTTGAATGGACCTTCGGCCTGCAAATGAACGCCTGGAAAGGCCACAACCCCATGATCGAGTTCCTGCAAGGCATGTGGGCCGCCCGAGGCGACACCCACACCGCGGTCAATCCGAACATCCCAAACCTGCGGGCGTTTCTTTCAGCCAATTGCGATGTCGATGCATTCCTGACCTATATGGCCGTGCGCAATTGGTGCGGAGGCTGGGACGACTTTAACCACAATCACTTCCTCTGGCGCCGGGCCAACGGCAAGTGGGCCGGACTGGCCTGGGACTTCGACGGGGAACTGGGCGGTTTCGCAAATCAAACGACGTCGACGATTTACCATAGCGAATGGGGCCAGCCGAACATCTACGGCTTCCCGCTCACGTGGGTCGACGCCAACTGGGTCAAGGATTCTTTATACAAGGCCTTTCGCGAGCAGTACAAGCGAAAGCTTTTCATCCTCAACAACACGTTGCTCAACCCGACGAACATCGTCGCGCTGGGCTTCGGTTCCTACAGCAACTACGCCGCCGCCCGCTTCGCATCGATCAACTCCCAACTGGGCCTGGGCCCGTTCCAACGCCCGCGCCAGCCGGTGAACATTGCGCCCGCGCCATCGCAAGGCGTGTTGCCGCCGCGCTCGCTGGTGGCCTCGGCCTACAGCCACACGACAAATCCGGCGCCCGCCCACGCCTCGACGACTTGGTGGATCCGCGCCACCAACAGCACCTATGCCGCGCCGGTGTTCAAGTCCACCAGCTCAAGCAATCTGACTTCGATCCCCATCCCGTTCGACAAACTGACGTTCGGCGAAACCTACTTCTGGAAATGCCTCTACACGGACACCAACGGGCATCCCTCCTTCGAGTCGGCCGAGACGCGCTTCCTTTATGGCGCGGAGCCACCCACCGTTCCGCTCATCACGCTCGACGCGGACACGACGTGGCGTTACGCGCCGTTCGGAACCAACCAGCCGGCCATCTGGACAACCGTGGACTTCGACGACAGCTCCTGGCTGGAGGGCGCTCCCTTGTTCGGCAATGACGCCGGGCCGTTGCCCGAGCCGATTCGCACCACGATCACCCTGGGCACGCGCGTCTCGACCTACTTTCGCAAGTCGTTCATTTACTCGGGGGACACGACGAACACCTTCCTGCGCATCCGCCACGTCGTGGACGACGGCGTGGCCGTCTACCTCAACGGCGTCGAGATCCACCGCCTCGGCCTGCCCGCCGGCACGCTCCAGAACTCGACCCTGGCCAACCGGACCGTTACCGACGCCGTTTACGAAGGTCCGTTCCTCGTCTTCCCAACCAACCTCGTCGTCGGAACGAACGTCATCGCCGCCCGAGTCCATCGCGTAAGCACCATCAGCCCGGACGTCGTCTTTGGCCTGGCGCTGGACGTCAGCGCGCCGCCGATGCCGGGCAGCATCGTCCTCAACGAAATCCTCGCGCGCAATCGCAGCGCGGTCACCAATGGAACGCGAAGCCCCGACTACATCGAGCTTTACAACAACACCGCCCAGCCCCAAAACCTCAATGGCTTCAGCCTGAGCGACAACCCGGAAGTGCCCGGCAAATTCATCTTCCCCCCGAACACCCTGATCCAGCCCTTGAGCCGCTTCATCGTCTGGTGCGATGACGACACCAACGCGCCCGGGCTGCACACCGGCTTCGGGCTGGACGACGATGGGCAGACCGTCGCGCTCTTCACCGTGCTGACCGACGGGTTCGTGCTGAGCGACTCCGTGACGTTCGGCCTGCAAGCAGCCGACTTCGCAATCGGCCGCGCGACCGACGGCACAGGCGCGTGGGAACTCAACACCCCGACCCCCGGCCAGCCCAACAGCCCTCTGGCAACCGCTTCGCCTGTCACTCTGAAGATCAACGAATGGATGGCGACGGATGCCGCCGGGCCCGACTGGTTCGAGATCCTCAATCCCGAGACGCAGCCCGTCGCGCTGGGCGGATTGTACCTCAGCGATTCCTACTCGAGCCCCACCAACACACGCATCGCCGCGCTTTCGTTCATCGGCCCGGGCGAATTCCGCCAGTTCATCGCCGACGATGACGAGAACGACAACGCCCGGCACGTCGATTTCCGGCTCGACGGCAACGGCGACGCCATCGTCCTGTCGGACGCCAACCTGGCTCCGATCGACGCGGTCACGTTCGGCCCGCAAGTCAGCGGCGTTTCCGAAGGCTGGCTGCCCGACGGCACGGGCAACAGGGTCTCGTTCCCGAACACGGCTTCGCCCGGGGAAGCCAATTACCTGCTGGTGCCCGACTTGGTGATCAATGAAGTCCTCTCACACAGCGACACGCCGTTCGAGGACGCCGTCGAATTCTTCAACTCCAGCGCTGCGCCCATCGACATCAGCGGTTGGTGGCTGAGCGACGAAAAGAGCGCCCTTCAAAAGTATCAAATCCCGCCCAACACCTCCGTGCCCGCGGGCGGCTACCTCGTGCTCTACGAGAACCAGTTCAACCCCAGCCCGGGAGCGCCGGCCAGTTTCGCGTTCAACTCGGCCCGTGGCGACGCGGTGCATCTCTCCGCCGTCGATGCCGTCGGGAACCTGACTGGCTACCGCGTCACCGCGAGTTTCGACCCGGCCGAAAGCGGCGTGTCGATTGGGCGTTTCGAGACGAGCCAGGGCACGGTTTTCGTCGCGTTGAACCAGCGGACGTTTGGGGCGGACAATCCGGGGACCGTCGAGGAATTCCGCGGCGGCGCGGGCGCCATGAACGCCACCGCGAAAATCGGCCCGGTCGTCGTCAGCGAAATTCAATTCCACCCGCCCGACTTTCCCGGGGGCAGCGACAACACCCGCGACGAATTTATCGAGCTGCGAAATATCACGGCCGACCGCGTGCCGCTGTTCGATCCACTGGCTGACACGAACCGATGGCGATTGCGCGACGCCGTCAGCTTCCCATTTCCGACCGGCGTGACGCTCAAGCCGGGCGAGGCCATCCTTGTCGTGAGCTTCGACCCGCACCTGGACACCAATGCGCTTGCCGGGTTTGTCGATACTTACGGCGACGTCACCAACCGGCTCTTCGGCCCGTACTCCGGCAAGCTCGACAACAGCCGCGACAGCGTCGAGTTGGTGAAACCGGACTCGCCCGTCAGCGAGCCGGGGCTGGATTTGGGTTATGTCCCGTCGATCCTCGTCGACAAGGTGAAGTACACCGATCGTTTCCCCTGGCCCGGCGCCGCGGACGGCACCGGCTTTTCGATCATGCGCGTGGTACCGCGGGCCTATGGGGACGACCCGACGAATTGGTTCGCCTGGGCGCCTTCGCCGGGCCGGGAGAATGGCTATAACGAGTTGCCGCTGGTCAGCCTTCTGGCGCCCGCGCAGGGCGCCACGTTCGATCGGCCGGCGGGAATCCTCCTGTCCGCCGACGCCATGGACGACGACGGCGCCATTAGTTACGTCGAATTCTTCAGCGGGACGAACAAAATCGGCCGCGTGACCACGGCTCCGTACCAGCTTCTCTGGACGAATCTCAGCTTTGGGCAGCGCGTCATCAGCGCTCGCGCTCGAGACAATGGTGGCGCGGCCGGCGTCAGCGCGCCGATTTCGATCCAGATCTATTCGCAGCCGCCGGCCGTGGTGGTCAGCGGCCCGACCAACGGAGCGATCCTCGTTTCGACCAGCGCCGTGGCGCTCGCGGCGTCCGTGACCGACCTCGACACCGCCGTGGACAAGGTCGAGTTCTACGTCGACGGCGCGAAAGTGGCCGAGGATTTTTCCGCGCCCTACGCCGGGACGTGGAATCCCAACCCCGGCCCGCACGCGTTCACGGCGGTCGCGACCGACGGCAGCGGCGCCAGCGGCACGTCCGCCGTCGTCAGCGCGTTTGTGCAGACCGCGGCGATACTGGAGACGGTCGCCATCTCATCGAACTCGACTTGGAAGTACATCGACAACGGCGCGAACCAGGGAACGAGTTGGATTGGGCCGACGTTCGGCGAGATTGGTTGGAAAACAGGCCAGGGCCAGTTCGGCTATGGCGACCTGGACGAAACCACAGTGCTCGTGCGCACGAACGCCAGCGGCGCCACGAATATTACTTTCTATTTCCGGCAGAAATTCGTGCTCGCTTCGGTGTCCAACATCGCGAACGTCCGCCTCAGCGTGTTGCGCGACGACGGCGCCGCGGCCTACCTCAATACCGCCGAGGTCTTCCGGAACAACCTGCCGGCCGGCGCCACCTTTCAGACGTTCGCCCCCGTCGCCATCAACGCTCCCGAGGAGAGTGTGTATTATCCCACCAACGTCAATCCGCTCCGCCTCATTCCCGGCACCATCGTCGAG
>CAZZAQ010000177.1:0-2080 GCA_964652165.1 uncultured Bifidobacterium sp. | reverse complement strand
GAACGTCCTCGCGGTTGAAGTACACCAGCAAAGCCTGGCCAGTTCCGATGTGAGTTTCGATGCCGAGTTGAGGATCGGCATGGCCTTGCTCGGTCCCGCCATCACCAGCCAGCCGCAAGGCACGACGAATCTCATCGGAGTCACTGTGACACTTAGCGTGGCTGTCACTGGCACCGCGCCGTTCACTTATCAATGGCGCCGCGACGGCGCGCCGCTGGTCAATCGCACCAACTCCTCGCTCGCCTTCAATGCGGCCCAGCCGTCGGATGCCGGCGTCTATACCGTGACGGTCTCCAACGCCGTGGCCGGTGTGACGAGCCGGCCGGCCACGCTCGCGATTCTCGATCCGCTCGCGGACGCCGACGGCGACGGCATGAGCAACGAAGCCGAGATCATTGCGGGCACCAATCCGCTGGATGCTGCGAGCCAACTGAGAATCGATTCCATTGCCTTCGGAGAGGCGGCAGTCCTCGCGTTCCACGCGGAGGCCAGCCTGCCCTACACGGTCCAGTATGCGTCCGACCCGGCGGGCGGCTGGCTGAATTTGACGACCCTCCCTGCGCAGGCAACAGCCCGAGACGAAACTGTCGTCGACCGCTCGACCGGGCCGCGGAGGTTTTTCCGGCTGGCCACCCCAACCACCCCCGTGAGTGCCTTGCGCATCGACACGCTTTCGCGCACGCGTGGCGTGACGCTGCGCTTTCGCGCGGCCGCCAACCGGAGCTACACCGTGCAATTGACGGACGCGCCGACGGCCGGTCCATGGCTGAAGCTGGCCGACGTGCCGGCCCGCGCGATCCGCCACACCGCGACGGTTACCGATCCGAACCCCGGGCAAAGCCGCTTCTACCGCGTGGTAACACCAATGCAGCCGTGATGGGGCCGATCCGACCCATCCGACCGATCCGACTGATCCCCGCAGCCTCGCGCTTCACTCCTCACTGCCTGCTGTGCTACGCTGCGGCATGGCTTACGAGTTCAAGTCCCGGCGCCGCGTCGAGTTTAGCGACACGGACATGGCCGGCATCATGCATTTCTCGAACTTCTTCCGCTTCATCGAGACGGCGGAGCACGACTTTTTCCGGTCGCTCGGATTCTCGATCTGCGAACCGGATCGGCATCCGCGCATCGGCTGGCCGCGCGTGCACGCGTCGTGCGACTACCACAAGCCGCTGCGCTTCGAGGACCTCGTGGAGATTCATTTGCTGGTGGCGGAGAAACGCTCGAAGGCCCTCACCTACCAGGTGCGCTTTCGCCGC
This sequence comes from uncultured Bifidobacterium sp., assembly GCA_964652165.1. Taxonomy (GTDB): domain Bacteria; phylum Verrucomicrobiota; class Verrucomicrobiia; order Limisphaerales; family JADJPG01; genus DASTLJ01. Next base: position 821 of record CAZZAQ010000177.1, on the reverse strand, counting down.
CTGAACGGCGCGGCGCCGGAGGAAGTTGCCCGAGGCCGGCTCACCATAGTCTGCGTGTCGCACGCGGCCGACGGCGCGATGAAGGCCACGGTCATTCCGGAGGAGATCGCCTCGAAGATCGAGGTGGCCCCGCGGGAACTTCTTGAAACGGCTGTGAAGCGTGAAGCGTGAGGGGTGCAGGAAGTGGGGGAGCGGGAAAGCGGGCAGGCGGGTAGGTGGCTTCAGAGAGCACTGATGTCACTCTCCCATTTACCCGCTTTCCCGCTTTCCCGCTTTCCCCCTTTCTTCCCACTCCCTCTCTCCCCCACTTCCTCACTCACCCCTCCTCAGTACCCCGGCTGCGGGAGCGTGCGCCACTGCTTCACGGCATCCTTCTCGAATATCACTTCGGCCTTCGCGTAGGAGACGGGCAAGTAATCCTGATAGAGGTAGGGCCCATGGTAGTATCGGTACGGCCCCCAATACGGCCGGAAGCCCCAGTAGGTGTAGCTGTGCAGGTAGCTCCCCATGTAGATCCAGACTTCCTGTTTGCCGGCCGACGATTCGCTGGCGAGGACCTGGTGTGGCTTGCCCCACGCGATGTAGACGGCGTCCTTCGGCATGCCGACTTTGATCTGGCCGGCGTCGACGGCGGAGCGCTGCTCGGCGCTCAATTCGGTGTAGGCGTTGTACCGCTCCTTTTTGCGCGATTCGACCGTGCTCGTGGCGCAGCCAGCGAGGAGGACGCCCGCCAGCGCCAGGAGGAAGACTGGTTTCATGTAAGTGCTTAGCGTAGCTGCGACCGTGAGGTCGCGGGACGGGGGCGTTGAATGTCTGAATCG
>CAZZAQ010000176.1:0-8174 GCA_964652165.1 uncultured Bifidobacterium sp. | reverse complement strand
CTACGCAATCAACCCCCCCACCCCGAGCCAGCAGCGCGGGGAGAGGGCTGGGGAGAGGGGAATCCCCCAGTATCAAGGGGTCTCCTCTCCCCGGCCCTCTCCTCCTCAGAGGAGGAGAGGGAGCAAGCCGGCCGCATGGTCATCGCAGTGTCAAGATGCGCCCCGCTCGCGGGTTGGCGGCAAGCGATTCAGGAGGCTGGAAAGGCTGCGCTACGACGCCCAAGCCGCGCTGTCCCGGTAGCGCAGACAGCCCTGTCTGCTGTTTCGCCGACTGCCAGTCGGCGGGCGCCGCGGATGCCAACCCACGTCCCAATCGGTCCACACCTCGCGGGTTGGCAACCCGCGATACAGCAGGCTGGGCAGCCTGCGCTACGATGGCGTGCAACCCGCTCTCACAGTTCGCGCAGGCGGAAGAAGAGGTTGCTCAGGGTGAGCGAGTTGGTGACGTTGAATTCGCTGCCGACTACGCCGCGGACGCTGGTGTCGGGATTCCAACTCGTCGCCGGGAGGCTGGTGGCGCGTTCGAGAAGGAAATCGGCGCGGTTCGTCGGCCAGGCGATAATCGCGCTCCCGCTGGCGCTCGCAATGCGCAGCGACGGACGCGGCTCGTCGCCATCGAGGACGCCGTTCTCGTTTCGATCGATGCCGATGCGCGTGCCGGACCCAGGCGGCACGCCGAGAATTGTGAGGGTGTCGCCGGCGAGCACTTTCGAGCGGAGCTGGCTACGGGTCATGGGGACCATCGTGACCGTGTCGAGGCGGTAATTGCTCGAAGCGGGCTGGTAGAGCAAGCCGCGCTGGAATCCGTCGATGGTGCCCTTCACGACGAGGTTGATGTTCGTCAACAAGGCGGCCTGGCTCTCGAGCAGGTTCCAATCGTTGCTCACGCTGGCGGTGTCGATGCTGGCGGCCGTCAGCGTGCGAGCGTAGCCGACGGCCGGGGCGGTGCCGGTGTCGAAGCACTGCACGAACGCGTTGATGTTACTGCGAATCGTTGCGCCGGCCAGCGTCTGAGCTGCGAACACTCCGAACACACTTCGCGAAAGGAACGTCTGCAAGTCGGGATCGGTGCCATCGTGAATGATGCCGAAGCCGCCGATGCTCGACGCGCCGGGCGCGTTGTTGAAACTCATCTTTTGGTAGATATTGCGCAAGTGGGGGACCTTAAAACTCTGCGGTTCCTGGAGCGCGGCGGCGGGCGTGAAGCTCTTGTCCGTGCCATTCGGAACGGCATGGCATGTATTGCACCTCAGGCTGAGGGGACCCAACTCCTGATAGTTGGTGAGCAGGAAGGTGCTTCGGCCGACGACTGGATCGCCGCCGGCAAAGGACGCGGGCAGGGTACGGTCGAGGTTCTGGTTCGGATTCGGCTGGAAGGCGATGGTGTTGATGTACGTGCGGTAAGCCTGCATGTCCGTCGCGGAGAGCACGGACCCGCCGAGCAAGCCGTCAAACGCGCCGTTGAAGTGGAGGAAATTGGTGCGGTCCCCGCGCCAGTGCAGCGGGTCGAGACCCTGCAAGCCTTTCAGCGTCTGCGTGGTCATGGGGCCTTTCATTGGATGGAAAACAAAGTTGCTGCTGATACCGCCGGGGATCAGGAGTTTCGAGGCGGAAATCACGGCCTGGTTGGTTTCCAGATTGCCCTGCGGGTTGCCGATGTCCCACGCCAAATGGTCTTTATCCGCATCAATATGGCAGGAGGCGCACGACACCAGGCCTGCTCCTGAGAGCTTTGCGTCGTACAAGAACCCGCGGCCGTTGCGCACGGTGGCGGGCGTGGGGTCGTGGCTGCCGATGGGGATTTCGCGGACGACGGTGTGGTTGGTCGGACTGATGACCGTGATGCTGTTGGCCAGCCGGTTCAGGACGTAGAGCGCCTGGCCGGGCTTGAGAGCGAGTCCGCGCGGACCACGCTTGTTGCGCGGGTCGGCGGCGGAGCCGGTGGCGGTGGGTGACAACTCGATGCGCGCGACGACCGCGCCGCTGTTGGCATCCACTTGCGCCACGCGATCGGAACCAAACGCGGCGACGTAGAAATTGTTTCCGCTGGGGCCGAAGACAATCGCCGTCGGCTGGGCGAGGACATTCGTGAGGTCCGGAAGACTGGGGAAATTCGTGACCGTGTTGGCGTTGGTGTTCAGGTTGTAGCGCGTGACGGCGCCGCTGGCGATGTTGACGCGGCTGACCTGGTTGGTGACGAACGAGCCGCGGATCACCGGCTCGAATCGCTGCGAACTGGCGTTGCGCGCATCGGTGTTCGCGACGTAAAGGTCGCCGCTGTTCGGGCGGACGGCCAGACCGAGGATCACTGTGCCGACACGCGGGAAATAACGCGTGATGGCCAGCGTGCTCGTGTCAATCTCGACCACGTCGTTGTCGGGCATGGAGAATTTGATGAAGGACGGGTTCCACGCCGGATCGTTGGCGTCCACAATGAGACTCACCTTTGGAGGCGCGGGCAGGCCGGCTTTCATCCCGTTGGTCGGCTGTGGCGGCACATTGGGGTTATCAAAAGGGACCAGTGTCGTGCGGTTGCCCGAAAGGGCGAACGCGGCATACACCTTCGTGCCATCGGCGCTCACGGCCATTGCGCGCGGATGCTCGCCGAACACCGGGATGTTGGTGACGACCGCGTGGCTCGACTGGTCGATGACGGTAATGCGGTTGTTGCGCGACGCGGAGACAAAGGCGCGGCCATTCGCGAACACCACGTCGCCCGGCTCGTCCTTCACGTAAATCGTATCGGTGACGACGTGGCGGGACACCGAGACCACCGTGACACTATCGGACAGCTCGTTCACCACCCACGCCTCGTCGTTGTTCACCGGGTTCACGGAGACGGGTTCAAGAACGACAGGAATTTCAGCGATGAGGACGGGGTTTTGCGGGTTCGAGACATCGAAGACCGAGAGGCGGTTGTCCGGCGTGTTGACGGCAAACAGGCGCGAGCCGTCGGGAGAGAGCCGGCAGGGGCTGACCTGTTTGCCCTCGAAGTTGACAAAGGACTGCGCGTGGGCGCCCGCAACCAGGGTGACTGCGGCGACTGCGGCCAGTAGCACGGCAGAGTGAAGAGTGAGTGTTTTCATGCACAACGAACCCAAACGCGCGACGGTGGGACCCAGCGTTCGAGATTACGGCGTCGAAAATAGACTCCGGCGCGCGCTTTGTCCAACCTGTACTCGGTTCCTGATGCGCCCTCCATCAGACTGACCGAGGCGTCGGCGGGATGGAAGAGCGTCTGCGACTTGCCGGCAGGGTTTCGGGCAATGAATTTGCAACTTCATAACGCCCGACGCCAGGGAGGCGTCGTGTCCATCATCACCCTGGCGGACTGGACCGCGCGGTAAAACGGTCAACTGAACGCGGCTTAGAATGAATTTTGGCAACCGTTCTAAACACCAATCCAGCCGTGCGATAGCAGCATGGCCGAAACAATCGATCGGCGGCGCTCCGGTGTGACCAGGCCTCGGCGGCGGCCCAGTTGCTCCCTGGGCGCGCTCCAGATAAGATCGCAGAAGCAGAGCGTTTCCCAATCGAGTCCATCGGCGCTGTTGAGCAGCACTTCGCGGGAATCGGCGGCACGTCCCGCGCGGGCGCTGCCACAACGCAGCACTTCCACAACGGGCTTGGACGCGGCGCGGGCCGCGCTGCTGACGATGACGGCCGGATGCGGGCCGATGCCGGGGAATTCCCAGGTGAAGATTTCCCAGGGCTTCACACGTCTTCCGGCTTTTTGCCTTTGAGCGCGCGGCGCAGCCTCTTGCTGATCGCGCGCGCGGCCCGGCGCTCCAGCTCGTTTTCCTGTCGGCCTTGCGCCGCATAAATCCTCTCCATCGTGCCCGGCGGCAGCGGCGGCGGGTGGAGATAATCCGGTTCAGGGCAAAGCCGGGCGAGAAACTGCGGCAGGCCAATTTGGATGCTCTGGCGCATCACGTCGGCCTGGCTCAATCCGGTCCGCCGGCTGGCCTCTTTTACCGCTTTGGCCTGCGGTTCAGGCAAGGGCAGGGGCACGGTCTTCATACGCATAGATTATCGGAGATTTCCTAACCACTGACAAGTCGGAAATACGACTTGTCGCAGCAAGTTGACCTCCGCCCCCGCGCCGATGCTCTCCCCGTGACTGTGCAACACCGGTTCAGGGCTTCTTGGACCCCGCCAGGGCATCCAAGGGTATGCGCGGCAGGAACGGGCGACGTCCTTGCAACTTCACCAACCAATGGAAGACGCGCACGCGCCAGCGCAGCCCCCAGCCCGCGTCCAGTTCGCCGGCCAGCACGGCAGTGAGGGCGGAGGCCAGGCCGTATCTGTCGCGCGGTTCGAGGAAGACCTCCAGAAACGGCGTCGTGTAGAAGCCCTCGACCAGCTCCCAATACACCTCCATCGCGCGCGCCACCGTCTTTTCGTATCGCCGCAGCAGGGCCGCGCCATCGTGGCCGGCGGAGAGCGCCTGCGTTACAGCTCCGGCAGCCAGCTTGCCGGAGTGCATCGCTAGGTACACCCCGGCGGAAAAAATGGGATCCATGAAGCCGGCGGCATCGCCGACACGCAGCAATCTGGGACCGACCAGACGGCGGTTGTGGTAGGAGAAGTCACTCGTGACGTGCATCGGGCCCAGCAGGGCGGCGTTTTGCATCCGTTGGCGCAGAGGCGGACTGGACCGCCAGAGGCGCGTGAACACTGCCTCAGGCGCTTCCTGGCCCGCGGCAAATTCCTCCTTGTCCATCACTACACCGACACTGACCTTCTGGGCAGAAAGCGGGATGAGCCAGAACCACTTGTTCTCCAGGCGCACGATCACGGTATCGCCTGCCTTTTCGCCGGAGTCGAGCGCGACGCCCGAGAAATGGCCGAACACGGCAAGCTTCTTGAGGCGCGGATGCACCTGGCGCAGGCCCTGTTGAATGGCGGTGAGATTTCCGCGCCCGCTGGCATCGATCAGAAACGAGCCGTGGAAGGACTCCGGCTGCCCCTCCGGGCCTGTCGCCGTCACGCACGCGCCGCCGGCGTCGGAGTCGAACCGGCCGACCGTCCACCCTTCCCGAACTTCCGCGCCCGACTCGCGGGCGTGCTGGAGCAGCAGATGGTCGAAAGTCGAGCGTTCGACCTGGAACGCGTCGGCGTGCTTTGTGTAGCGGCCGTTGCGAAAGACCAGGGAGAGCGACCGGCTGCCGTCGCCCAGATGGAACTGAGCGCCGAACTTTCGGGTCAGCCCGGCGGCCTCCATCTTGGGCAGGACGCCCAGCTCGGTGAACAGAGCCTGGTTGTACGGCAAGAGCGACTCGCCGACGTGGAATCGCGGGAAGATCTCCTTTTCCAGCACGAGCACCCGGCGTCCGGCCCGCGCAAGAAACGTCGCCGCGGAACTGCCACCGGGGCCGCCGCCAATCACAATCGCATCGTATCGTGTCTCACTCACACCGCCCACCATCAAGCGAAAACGCCGCGCAAACAAGCCCGCGCCGGGCCTGTAGCGCAGACAGCCTTGTCTGCTGTTTCGCCGACTGCCAGTCGGCGGACGCTGCCAAGGCCAACCGACGGCCCATTCGTTGCATACACTCGCGGGTTGGCAACCCGCGATACAGCAGGCTGGGCAGCCTGCGCTACGAAGCCAACCGCCGGGTCACTCCGGCGCCGTCAGCGCATGTCCATTGTCGTCGGCGTCGAGCTTGAGAATGAACGGCACCGCCGTCTCCGCCCAGCGCGCAGCGGAGGGATAGTGCGCCGCCGACTCGCCAAAGCAGCTTTGCAGCATATCGGTATTGACGATGCCGGGGTCCAACGCCACGACCGCGACTCCCGGCGGCAGCTCCATGGCCAGCGCCTGCGTGAGCCCTTCGATGGCCCACTTGGAGGCGACGTACGGCGCCACGTCCTTGTCCGCCCCTCGGCCCCAGCCGGAACTAAAGTTCACGATCACGCCGCGATGCTTCTTCATCATGTTGGGCAGAAACGCGCGGATGACGTTCATGACGCCCTTGATGTTGATGTCGATGACGTCCGAAAATTCCTCCTCGCTGACCTTCCACAGCGGCGCGTTCCGGTTAATGATCCCGGCGTTGTTAAGCAGCAACTCGGGAGCGCCGCACTTCTTGTGCAAGCGGGCCATCCAGTTGTGCACCTGCCCGTTTGAGGCCACGTCCACCACGTCGAAGTCGTGGCGCCTGGGCCATTTGTGGCGCAATTGTTCGATCAACTCGCGATTCCGGCCGCAACCCAGCACGGTGTGCCCAAGGGCGATAAACTTCTCCGCCATGGCGCGGCCCAGCCCACGGGTAACCCCCGTGATCACGACGACCTTTTTCCTGTTCTTGTCATCGTTCATAAGCAGAACTGCCCGTCATTGATTCAAATCGCCTCAGCCCCACTAGGAACAAGAGCGACTATTGGAGGATTCTCCGCCCGGGATCAACCCTTATTGGAAGGCCTGAATCCCCAGAGCGCATCCGGCAGGAACCGGTGTAGGAATGGGAAGTGAGGAGTGACGAGTGTCCAGTAAGGAACGGGTTCTTCAGGCGCGCGGGTTGAAGTCCGATTCGCGCGCGATCTGCTCCCAGAGCTTGCGCCCGGCGTCGCTCACGCGATCCGGAATCTGCACGCGCGCGACCACGAACAAGTCCCCACGCGAGCCTTCCTTGCCAAGTCCCCTGCCCCGCACCCGCAGCCGCTGGCCGGTTTGCGTGCCGGGAGGGATGCGAATGTTCACCGGCCCCTCGAGGGTCGGCACGGCCACGCTGGCGCCCAACACGGCTTCCCACGGCGCCAGGTCCACTTCCGCGAACAGGTGCTCGCCTTCCACGCGAAAGTCGGGATGGCCCGCCAGCCGGACGTTAAGAAACAGATCGCCCGGCTTGCCGCCGCCCGCCCCCGCTCCCCCCTTGCCGGCGACACGCAATCGCTGGCCTTCGAGGACCCCGGCCGGGATCTTCACCTGGTGCGCTTCGGCCTGCATGACGCTTCCAGCGCCGCCGCAAGTGGGACAGGCGTGTCGTTTGAATTCCCCGGTCCCGCCGCACTGCGAACAATCCGTGGGGCGCCGGAGCGAGACGGATCGGATGGACCCCCGCAACGCCTCTTCAAGCGTGACCATAATGTCACCCTCGATGTCCTGCCCGCGTCCGAGCTCCTGCGCGTCGGCCTGCGCAAAGCCTCCCCGTCCTCGACGGCCGAAGAACTGCTCGAAAAAATCGCTGAATCCGGTCCCGCCGAATTCGAATTCGAAGTCCCCCTCCTGCCCGCGCCCGCGACGGCCGGAGCGCCCGCCCATGCCCTCCCAGCCCGGCGGTGGACGGAATTGGGCGCCCTGTTTCCAGTTGGCGCCCAGCGCATCGTACTTGAGGCGCTTCTCGGGATCGCTCAGCACCTCGTGCGCTTCGTTGATTTCCTTGAACTTCTCCTCGGCCTCCTTTTTGTTCTTGGCCACGTCGGGGTGGTGTTGGCGGGCCAGCTTGCGGAAGGCTTTGTGGATCTCCTCGGCCGACGCCGTGCGTCCGACGCCGAGCAGCTTGTAGTAATCTTTGTATTCCACACTCATCTTCCGCACTGCGCCTCATGGCGCAAGGCGTGGTCCACCAGCGTCAGCGCCGCCATTGCTTCGACCATCGGGACGGCGCGCGGCAGGACGCACGGATCGTGCCGGCCCCTGCCCTTCAGGGTCGTGTTCCTGAATTTGACGTCCACTGTCTCCTGCGGGTGCATCACGGTGGCGACCGGCTTGAAGGCGACGCGAAAGAAGATGGTTTCGCCGTTGGAAATGCCGCCTTGCACGCCGCCGCTGCGGTTGGTCACGGTGCGGACGCGTCCGCCCTTCATGCGGAAGGCATCGTTGTGCTCGCGGCCGGTCATCGCAATGCCGCCGAAGCCGCTGCCGATGTCGAAGCCTTTGCTGGCGGGCAGGCTCAGCATGGCTTTGGCCAAATCGGCTTCGAGGCGGTCAAAGACCGGTTCGCCCCAGCCCGGTGGCGCGCCGCGAACGACCCCTTCAACAATGCCGCCCACGCTGTCGCCGGCGCGCCGCATCTTCTCGATCAAACGGATCATTCGCGCCGCCGCTGCCGGGTCCGGACAGCGGACGATGCTCGCCTCCACGTCGCGAAACCGGACCCGCTCGGGATCGACCGCGGCCGAAATGCGCTGGACCTGTTTGACGTAGGCGAGAACTTCGACACCGAAACGCT
>CAZZAQ010000175.1:5270-8191 GCA_964652165.1 uncultured Bifidobacterium sp. | reverse complement strand
GGGCATTGAGACGCAGCAAGCTGCGTCTCTACAGGATCAGCCGCCGACGGCGGAACAGCGCAGGCGGTAGAGACGTTGCTTGCAACGTCTCCTATTCGTGGCTGACGCAATCGTGCAGATTGCAACGTCTCTTACTCGCGGCTCATGCGGTCGTGCAGCCCGAGGGAAACGTCGATGAGGTCCTGGGTCACCAGGCGGGTGCGCTGGATGGCGTCGGCCAGCGGGATGGAAACGATGTCGGTTCCCTTAAGCGCCACCATGCTGCCGAACTTGCCCTGGTGCGCCATGTCGATCGCGCCCATGCCGTAGCGCGTGGCCAGCATGCGGTCAAACGCCGTGGGCGAACCGCCGCGCTGGATGTGTCCCAGCACCACGCTGCGGGTTTCAAAGCCGGTGCGGTTCTCGATCTCGCGCGCCAGCACCATCCCGATGCCGCCCAGGCGCACGTGCCCGAACTCGTCGCGCGCCAGGTTGGTCACCACCGGCGCGCCGTGCTCGGGATCCACGTCGCTGGAGAACTTGGCGCCCTCGGCCACCACCACCACGCTGAAGTAGCGCCCCCGAGCGTGGCGGCGCTTCAGCGTCTCCGCCACTTCCTCGATGTCGAACGGGCGCTCCGGAATCAGGATCACGTCCGCGCCCCCGGCCACTCCGCTGTAGAGGGCGATCCAGCCGGAGTCGCGCCCCATCACTTCCACCACAATCACCCGGTTGTGCGCTTCCGCGGTGGTGTGGACGCGGTCAATGGCTTCGGTGGCGATGTTCACCGCGGTGTCAAAGCCGAAACACACGTCGGTGCCGCCCAGGTCGTTGTCAATGGTCTTGGGCACGCCGATCACTTTCACGCCCGCCTGCATCAGCTTGAGCGCGACCGTCATGGTGTCGTCGCCCCCGATGGCGATCAGGCACTCCACCCCGTGCTGCTTTAGGTTGTCGGCGCAGCGGGTGAGGCCGTCCGGGTGTTTCGAGGGATTGGTGCGCGAGGTTCGCAGGATGGTCCCGCCCCGCGGCAAAATGCCGGACACAGCGTGCAGGTCGAGCCTCTGCGTCATGTTCTCCAGCACGCCCCGCCAGCCTTCGAGGAACCCGATGAGTTCGTCGTTGTAATGGAAAATGCCCTTGCGCACCACGGCGCGAATCACGGCATTCAGTCCGGGACAATCGCCACCGCCGGTGAGCATGCCGATCTTCATGAATGGAAGATAGCAGAAGCAGTCCGGGGTCACTACCGCTCGCCGGGCATCATTTTGGCGGCTTCATGCCCGGGTCCAGCCTCTGCGCCTTCTGGAAGGCCTGTTTGGCGTCCTCTTCTCGTCCCGCCTTACGGAGTGCGACTCCGAGGTTGTAGAGGGTTCTCGGATCGGATGGCTGGAGCGCCTGAGCCTTCTGAAAGGCAGCAATGGCCTCGTCGAGCTTGCCCTTATCGCTCAGCGCGATGCCCAGGTTGTTCAGCGTGCCGCGGTCATCGGGGCGCAGGTTCAGATACTTGGTGTAGGCGGCGATGGCCTCGTCGTGCTGCCCCTTATCGTTCAGCGCGTTGCCCAGGTTGTTCAGCGTGTCGGGGTGATCGGGGCGCAGGCTGAGGGACCTGCGAAAGGCGGCGATAGCCTCATCAACTCGGCCCTTCTTGCTCAGCGCGACGCCCAGGCCGTTCAACGTGTTGGGGTCATCGGGGCGCAGGCTTAAGGACTTGTTGTAGGTGGCGATGGCCTCGTCGAGCTTGCCCTTATCGCTCAGCGCGGCGCCCAGGTTGGTCAGCGTGTTGGGGTCATCGTGGCGAAAGCTAAGGGACTTGTTGTAGGCGGCGATGGCCTCGTCGTGCTTCCCCTTATCGCTCAGCGCGTTGCCCAGGTTGTTCAGCGTGTCGGGATCATCGGGGCGCACTCTGAGGGACTTGTTGTAAGCGGCGATGGCCTCATCGTGCTGTCCTTTTCGCTTCAGCGCAATGCCCAGGTTGTTCAGCATGCTGGGATCATCGGGGCGCACTCTGAGGGACTTGTTGTAGGCAGCGATGGCCTCGTCGTGCTTGTCTTTATCGCTCAGCGCGATGCCCAGATTGCCGAGCGTGTCGGGGTGATCGGGGCGCAGGCTGAGGGACTTGTCATAGGCGGCGATGGCCTCGTCAAGCTGTCCTTTCCGCATCAGCGCGTTGCCCAGGTTGTAGAGCGTGCCGGGGTGACCGGGGCGCAGGCTGAGGGACTTGTTGTAGGCAGCAATGGCCTCGTCGAACCGGCGCTTCTCGCTTAGCGCATTACCCAGGTTGTTCAGCGTGGCAGGGTCATCGGGGCGCAGGCTGAGGGCCTTGTTGAAGGCGGCGATGGCCTCGTCGAGCTGGCCCTTATCGCTCATTGTGGTACCCAGGTTGTAGAGCGTGTCGGGGTCATCCGGGCGCAGGCTGAGGGCCTCCTTGTAGGCGGCGATGGCCTCGTCGGGCTGCCCGTTTTTTCCCAGCGAAACGCCAAGGTAAAAGTGGGCTCTAGGTTCCTCGGGCTCACGCATGGCCCAAACGCGTGAAACTTCCAATAGGGCTGGGAACTCTTTTCTCGCAGCGTAGTAACGACTGGCAGTCTCGGGGCTGTGGTCAGACAGCATCTTCAAGGCTAGTTGCCGGCAGCCATCCCTCAATCCTTCCGCGCTGACCGGCAGAGGGCCGGAAGTCCAGAAGCCTCCACCTTCAATTCGGGCGCGCAACCGCAAGCCCTCGGTTTCCAGGATCAAGTCTCCCGTAACCATCTGCTGTCCTTTGCGAACGTATTCGAATGCCTGCTCAAGCTTCTGCAAAGAGACGCCGCCGACTTCCACCTCCACACTAGGAGCCTCAGCTGCCCGCGGCAGCGCCACCGGCGAGTACGATGATGACGCTGTTCCCGAGCGTCGCGGTCCGCTGGAACGCATCGTGTCGTGGATGCGGCCGGCGCCGC
>CAZZAQ010000175.1:0-5260 GCA_964652165.1 uncultured Bifidobacterium sp. | reverse complement strand
ACTTCGGTGATCGTGCCTGCTTCACGCACAACTGCCTGCATCTCATCCCGGAAGATGTTGGCAACGGTTTGGCCCGTCACCCGCAGCTTGTCCGAGTTACCAATACTGATCTCGAAAGGGGCGACGATCAGCGCCGGTGGCTGGGGCCGGGCAAAACGCAAGACGCAGGCCGTTAGCACGGCCAGCATCGTGCCGGCCATCACCAATTGAGTCAGCGCCGTGCCCGGGGCGTCCTTGAGCTTGTTCCACCACCACCCCGCCAGCTTTCCGACTGCTGTTATCGCGGCCCCTAGGAGCCGAACCTTTCGGAACCACGAGCGCTTCCTCTCTGGCCGCGGCACCGGCATAAACCGCCACCGAAGTTGAACGCGCCTTCTCACGGCGTCAGTTTCCCCGACTTCAGGTACCCCATAGGCGGGACGCCGAAGGCGTCGGCCACTTTGTTGAAGAAGCTGAACATGGCAATGATGTACACGCCCTCGGCAATCTGGTCGTCGTTCCAGCCCGCGCCACGCAGCGTTTTCACGTCCTCCGCCTTCACGTCGTAGGCGCGCTCGTTCACCAGTTCGGCAAACTCCAGCAGCGCGTGCTCCGCGCCGGTGACCGGGGCGGCGTCGAGGTCGCCCGCCGCCAGCGCCTGCACAATCTTTTCGTCGGCTCCCTGTTCCCGCAGGAAGTATGCATGGGCGTCAATTCAAAAATGGCAGTGGTTAAGCGCCGAGACGTAGGTGGCAATCATCTCCTTGGTGCGGCGGTTCAGATGGCCCTCGGAAAAATGCACGCAGTCGGAAAACTCAATCACCTTGCGCAGGAAGTCGGGCCGCGCGCTGAAGCACTTCAGGATGCCGGGCACCAGCTTGCGCCCGCGCAGGGCGCGCCATTCCTCGTACACCTTGGCCACTTCGCCGGTGGCCTCGGCGTCTTCCACGATGCGGATGTGGGACATGCGTCTCCTTATGGACCGTAAAGAACTTGTCTCCGAATCTTTTTGTCTCCCAAGACAGGCCGGAAGAATTATTCTAAGTGGCCCCAACCACCGGGCCGCACGTATTTTCTCATTTCACAGGTGAGGGAGCCATGTTGAAGCACATTCGCTGGGACGAAGTCGAAGTGGAAAAGCTGAACCCGCTGCTGGAGCGCCGCTTCGTCAGCGGCGAGCACCTCACCCTGGCCCGCTTCCGGCTGGGCAAGGGATGCCTTATTCCGCAGCACAGCCATCACAACGAACAGTTCACCTTCGTGGTCGAGGGCGCGCTCAAGCTCATCTTTCCCGAGCGGGAAGTGCCCGAGCGTGAAGTGGTAGTGCGGAGCGGAGAAGTCTGCTGCATCCCGCCACACCTGCCGCACGCCGCCGAGGCGGTGGAGGATTGCAGCGTGATCGACGTCTTCAGCCCGCCGCGCGCCGACTGGATGGCGCACGACGACGCCTACCTACGCACTCCGCAGAAATGAGCCGCGCGTGGAATTGCGCCACCACACACGGAGGGAAACCATGCTGAACTTTCGCCAACGCGTGCTGCCGTTCTTTCTGATTGCACTGTGCTTGGTCGCGATTGCGCAAGTTCCCCAGCAACTGGGGCCGGTGAGCTTCGTCAAGACGCTGCCGCACGGAGTGGAACTGAGCTCGGGCATGGCCGCGGTGCGCATCGTCACGGTAAGCGACTCGGTGGTGCGCGTGCGCTTTGCGCCCCAGGGCAAGTTCCCTGCGGAGCATTCCTGGGCGGTACTGCCGGAAGCGCTGGCGTCGCCGGTGCGAGTGCGCGTGCTGGAGTCGGAAGACAAGGTCGAGTTCTCGACCGCCAAGCTTATGGTGCGCGTCGAGAGGTCCACATTCCGCATCACGTTTCTCGACCGGGCCGGCGGCGTGGTCCTCGAAGACGCGCGCCATCGTCCTCTCACCTGGGGCGAGTTCGGCTTCCGCGTGTGGAAAGCCATGCCCGAGGACGAACACTATTACGGACTGGGTGAGAAAGGTGGCCCGCTCGACCGCCGCAACCAGGCCTTCACCAACTGGAACACCGACGCCTTCGGCTGGCAGGAGTCCACCGACCCGCTCTACAAGACCATTCCGTTTTTCCTCGGCCTGCGCAAGGGGCGCGCCTACGGCCTCTACCTCGACAATTCCTGGCGCTCCAGCTTCGATTTCGGCAAGGAATCGCGCGACGCTTACTCCTTCGGCGTGGAGGGCGGTGAGTTCGACTATTACTTCATCTATGGCCCTCATCCTAAAGATGTTATTCGTGATTTCACAGCGCTCGTCGGCCGCATGCCGCTGCCGCCGCTGTGGACGCTGGGCTACCAGCAGGCCCGCTACAGTTATTTTCCCGAGGCCCGCGTGCGCGAGGTGGCGCGCACCCTGCGGGAGAAAAAAATTCCCGCCGACGTGATCTATCTCGACATTGATTACCAGGAGGGCAACCGGCCGTTCACCGTGGACCGCAAGCTTTTCCCCACGTTTGAAGACATGATCTCCGACCTGGGCCAGGACGGCTTCCGCGTCATCGCCATCACCGATCTGCACATCAAGAAGGAAGCCGGCTACGCGCCCTACGACAGCGGCCACGCGGGCGACCACTTCGTAAAAAATCCCGACGGCACGGAGTACGTAGGCGTGGTGTGGCCCGGCGAAAGCGTATTCCCGGAGTTCACGCTGGCGCGCAGCCGCGAGTGGTGGGGCGGTCTCTACAAGGATTTTGCCGGCATGGGCATTGACGGTTTCTGGAACGACATGAACGAGCCCGCCATCTTCCAGCGCGACGACAAGACCATGCCGCTTTCCACCGTGCATCGCATGGAGGACGGATCCAAGCTCGATCATCGCGCCGTGCACAATGTTTTTGGGACGCTGAACGGACGCGCCACGTACGACGGTCTGCTCAAACTGCGCCCCGGCAAGCGCCCCTTCGTGCTCACCCGCGCCGCCTACACCGGCGCCTGGCGCTGGGCGGCCTCGTGGACCGGCGACAACACCAGCTCCTGGAACCATCTGCGGCTCACCATTCCCACGCTGCTCAACCTGGGCGTCTCCGGCTACACACTGGTGGGCAACGACGTCGGCGGATTCGCCGGCAGCCCACCCCCGGACCTGCTCACCCGCTGGATGCAGCTCGGAGTGTTCACTCCCATTTTCCGCAATCACACCGTGAAAGACTCGGCCGACCAGGAGCCCTGGGTGCACGGGCCCGAGCACGAAGCCATCCGGCGCAGCGCCATCGAGCTGCGCTACCGGCTGCTGCCGTATCTCTACACCCACGTCGAGGAGTCCACGCGCAACGGCCTGCCGGTGATGCGCCCGCTGTTCCTCGAGTATCCGGAAGAAGAAAAGCTCTCCAGCGACGACATTCACTTCCGCAACGTCTTCCTGTTCGGCCGCGACCTGCTGATTGCGCCCGACGTGATGGAGCGCATTGATCCCTACGACGTCCTGCTGCCCCGCGGCGACTGGTTTGATTACTGGACGGGCGCGCGCGTGGCTGGCGGGCAAACGCTTCACCTCAACCCGGCGCTCGACACCATTCCCATTTACGTGCGCGCCGGTGCCATCCTCCCGCAGCAGCCGGTGGTGCAGCACACCGGCGAGACGCCGAATGGCCCGCTGGAGCTGCGCGTTTATCCCGGCCCGGACTGCGCGGGCTCGCTTTACCAGGACGATGGACGCACCTTCGCCTACACTCGCGGCGAGTATCGGCGAATTTCCTACACCTGCCAGGTGGCGGCGGATTGGGTGCGCGTAAAAATTTCCGGCCCTGAAGGCAGCTTCCCGCCCTGGTGGCGCAGCCTGCAGATCGAGGTCTACGGGGCCGCGCGCGCGCCCCGCGAAGTGCTCATCGGCCGCACCGCGCTCAAAGACTGGAAGTACGAAGCCGCCGCGCACAAAGTCGTCCTCAACGTGTCCGAGACCGGCGCCGCAGTGGAAGTGCAGGTGAACTACTAAGGCGCGCGCAACCAAATCCGGCGCTGGCGGGATTGAGCGCCCTTCGCCCATGTTGTAGAGTGCCACTCCATGATTCCCCGACTCATCCTCATTATTCTCCTGGCTTCCTCGCTCTCCGCCGCCCAGGTCGCTCCCGGCGCGCCGGGCGAACGACCCACCTGGACCAACGGCAACAAGCACGGCATCGGCACCTCGAACACGCTGGAGTCCAAGGTCTGGTTCACGCTGGGCGAAGGCGTGCTCCAGGAGGTCTACTATCCCACCATTGACAAGGCCAACACGCGCACCCTGGAGCTGGTGGTCACCGACGGCCGCACCTTTATTGAGCGCGAGAGCACGGACACCACCCACGCCCTTTACGTCCCTGATCCCGCGGCGCTGATTTTCTCGCAGGTGAACAGTTCCAAGAGCGGCCGCTACCGCATCATCAAGACCTACATCACCGACCCGGAGCGCCACACCGTCCTCATCCAGGTGCGCTTCAAGCCGCTCACGCCCGGCGGCATGCGGCTCTACGTGCTCTTCGATCCCGCGGTAAACAACAGCGGCCTCTACGACACCGGGTACTCCCAGGGCGGAGCGCTGATCGCCGCCGATAGCGGCATTGCCGTGGCGCTGGCCTCCAGTCGGCCTTTTATCCGCACCTCCTCCGGCTATCTGGGAACCAGCGACGGCTGGACCGATTTGAAAGACGATTTCCGCCTCGACCGCGCCTACGTCCGCGCTGCCTCCGGCAACGTGGTGCAGATCGCCGAGCTGCCGGCGTTGGCCGCGCGCGAAATAACATTTACGCTGGCGCTCGGCTTCGGCAGCGAAGGCGCAAGCGCGCTGGCGGAGGCCAAGGCGTCGCTGGCAAAAAGCTTTCCCAGCCAGCTCAAGCAGTACAGCGAAGGATGGAAACAGTATCTGGGCACGCTGAAGACGGTGGACGCGAAGTATCGCGACCAGTACCAGATGTCGGCCATGGTGCTGAAAGCGCACGAGGACAAGACCTGGCGCGGCGCCGGCGCCGCTTCGCTCACCGTGCCCTGGGGACATCAGGCCGACGCCAGCGAGCCCTCCGTCGGCGGCTATCACCTGGTTTGGTCACGGGACCTATATCAGGTGGCCACCGCCTTCGCCGCCATGGGCGACAAGGAGTCCGCCGACCGCGCGCTCAATTATCTGTTCAACGTGCAGCAGAAGAAGGACGGCTCGTTTCCCCAAAACTCCTGGCTGGACGGCCGCCCATTTTGGGGATCGCTGCAACTGGACGAAGTCGCCTACCCCCTCATCCTGGCGTACCAGTTCGGCCGCACCGACGGTGAGACGTTCGAGCGCCACGTA
>CAZZAQ010000174.1:0-8214 GCA_964652165.1 uncultured Bifidobacterium sp. | reverse complement strand
GAACCGATTCAACGATGTTCTCATTGGGTATTCCCGATTCGGCGAAGACCAATACGCGAGCGGAAATTATGCGTTTCGCGACACGTGCGACAGCGGCTACGGGTCGCTTCGCAGTGACACGGTGCTCAAGAGCGGAGAGGACACATACTGGTGGATCGGGTCGTCTGGTCTCAACCGCTGGGGCGACTACAGCGCAACCGTGGTTGACCCGGTAAACGACACAGACATCTGGACATTGCAGGAGTATTCGAGGCCAAGATCCGGCTCGCTGACTAACTACTCGGGCCGTTGGGGAACCTGGTGGGGTTTGATTTCGCCAACCCTTCCTGGCAACGACCATTTCACAAATGCCTACACGTTGACGAATGTCGATTACGGCACACTGGTTCGTTCCACGCGAGAACCTGGCGAACCGAACCATGCCGGAAGCACGAACGCTCCGTCAGTTTGGTATAAATGGACTGCACCGACAAACGGCCCCACGCGAGTGGAAGCACAGGTTTTGTCATCCTGCGGTGGCAATCCTTTGGACATTGTCATCGCAGTCTATCGTGGTGCGACCGTCAATGCGCTGACGCTGGTGACGAACAAACATCGCGTGGTCCTCACCAACCTCGTCTTCAATGCGACTGCCGGAACCAACTATTCCATCGCTGTTGCGGGCTTCAACGGGTCGAGCGGGACTTTTTATCTTGCCCTGAATCAAACAAACGCTCCGATGATTACGGCAGACCCCAGAAACTGGGACGTGTATGTCAATAGCAACGTGACGTTTGCGGTGGAGGCCAGCGGTGACGCCCCGCTGCGGTTCCAATGGAGGCGGCACAATCCGACGAATCTGAGCATCGTCACGAATCTCGTCGCAGAGACGAATACAGAACTGAATCTGATGGCGGTTCAGACGAATGACATCGGCAACTACAGCGTCGTCGTGACGAACACGCTCGGTAAGGCAACCAGCGCCGTGGCGCACCTTTATGTTTATCTGACCGAGCAAGCCGCGCTCGCCTACCCGCTGTTTTCGACTGCGCAGTTTCAGTTCGAGGTCAGTGGAATTACTGGTGCCAACTACGTAGTTCAAACATCCACGAACCTGATTGATTGGCTTGCGGTTTACACAAATCGCACTACGTTCACCAACGTCGATTCCACTGTGACCAACAAGCCGTATCGCTTTTACCGCGCCCTCTATCAACCCTAAACGGAGGCAGTATGAAAACATTCCTGCTTTTTCTCTGTGCTTCGGTCGCCTGTGCGGTCGCATCCGTGCCACAAACATTTCAGTTTGCGGCAATCGCGCGCAGTCCCGACGGCAGCAACGTTGTGTCGGTTGGCACGTTCCTCCTTACGGGAGAGTCGCTGGCTTACAATGTGGACTTCGGAACGCCTGGCTTTGCTGCAATTCGTGGCCCCGGTTCAAACGGCCCGCTCGTTGTGACGCTCGAAGGCGGCGGATGCAGCGCCGATGCGGGTTGCAGTTGGAGCGGGGAAGCGGTGCTATCGCCAAACGAAGCGACAGAGCTTAGAACCGGTCAGCTGTATCTTGAGATTAGCGGAAGATTCAACGGGCAACTGACCCTTGTCTGCACGTCTGAATTTCGGGAGCAAAACAGCATCAACTTCCCTGTGCTTCTTGACGGCGACAATCCGACGAATCGTCTGCCTCGAATTATTCGCTGGGGACGGGGCAGCTTGGGACTGACGCACAATCAACTGAGCTACGAACTCACGCTTCCGTTGTCTTATGGCCCATACACCGCCTACATCTTCAGACCCGGCACGCGAGGACTTCAGCGAACCGTCGCAAATCTCGGGTTCCTGATGTGCGAGCCGACATCTGCGCCAACTCCTTCGGATGCCTCCGGTCTCGAACCATTGCCGGCTTGCGTGGCGCGGGGTTCGCTCTGTCTGGATGCTGTTTGGATTCCCGAACTGCTCAACGGAAGTTTAGCGATTGCGATTCGAGCTTCAGCGGGATGGGGCCTAGGTGCGCATCTTACGCCTGCCGATACCGACCGCGATGGCGTGCCTGATTACCGCGACCAATGTCCTGGCACACCGCCGAACGCATTGGTCAACTCTGACGGTTGCAGCATCGAGCAGCTTTGTCCGTGCGATGGCCCCTGGAAGAACCACGGCGAATTTGCGAACTGCATCAAACAAGTCACGGCGGACTTCCTCAATGCGGGCCTTATTACGCCAGCGGAGCGGCGGACACGAATTCGGCAGGCGACAACTTCAGACTGCGGCAAGCGCCCCTGAACCTACGGCCGCTGTATGCGCTGTAACCGAGCTTCGCCCATGAAGACGCTCATCTTCACTTTGATTTGCCTGGCTGCAACCGCAACGCTTCAGTCACAGGAAACGCATCAATTCAGTGTCACAATTCCCGACAACGCACCGAATGGCGCACGGATCGCGACAGGGACCTTGCTCCTGACTGAGCGCCATCTTGTGGTGTCCGTCCAGGCGGGCCTGCCGAATTTATCGAGCGGCGCAATTCATGGACCGGCAAAGCTGGGCGAAGTCGCCCCTGCGATATTCGATTTCCCTGTTTCCGCCTGCGCGGCGGATGCCACGGTTTGTGGATTCGAAGGTGAAGCGGACCTGACCGAGGACCAGATCGAGCAGTTGCGCGCCGGTTTGTGGTACGTCTTGCTTAACGGGACGTACCGAGGCCAAGTTCTCTTCACGGGAACCTGTCGGTTTCAAGAATCGAGTCCAATCCGGTTGGCCTCGTTCATCGATGGTTGGGATCCAACCAACTCCCGACCGCGACAAATCCGGTGGGGCCGGGCATCCTTTGGTCTCACGGGAAACAACCTGAGCTACGAGTTATCGCTGCCATTGGCTTACAGGCACTACTATGCAAACATCGCGAGGACCGCAGTGTCGCCCGATCGCGGACAGCGGCTTTTCAGCTTGGGTACCCTCCGGTGCGAAGCGGATGTTTCCTCGAATACGTTCCCCGATGCTTCAGGTCTCGAACTGACACCCCGCTGTACCAGCCGAGGGGCATTGTGCGTGCCGGACGCGCTCATTCCTCAATTGCTCGCGGGCGAGTGGCAATTACGATTGATCGGCAATTCTGATCCGATCCCTGGAGGTTGGACCCTGTGGGGCAACATCCTGCCCGTTGATTCTGACCATGACGGCATTCCCGATTTTCGCGATTCATGCCCGAACACCGCATCGGGAGCGGTGGTGAGTGCCGATGGCTGCAGCATCGAACAGCTTTGCCCCTGCGACCGCCCTTGGAAGAACCACGGCGAATTCGTGAACTGCATGAAACAAGCCACGGCGGAGTTCGTGAATGCCGGCCTCATCACAGCGGCTGATCGCCGCCTCCTCATAAACCGCGCGACAGCTTCGGATTGCGGCAAAAGGCGATAGGTCTCGGCGCCGTTCTGCTCCACCACGGCTGGGTTGACCCGCCCCTTCCTCCGCCCTAGCCTTTGCGCCGTGCAAAAGGGAACTGCGACGCCCATCGCCGAGTCCGACACCGCGCTGCTGTGGCGCACGCCGCTGCCGCGGTCGTACGTCAATTTCCTTGGGCGCAAACTGCTCCGGTTTATCAGCACGCTGCAAGGGATGGGCGCGTTCGTGCTCATCACGCTGGGTGTGCTATTGCGGAAGTTCGGCGCCGCGCCGCTCGTCATCCGGCCGATGCTGTTCGCGCAACTGGCCCGCTCGGGACTTTTTCTTCTGCCCATCGCCAGCTTTCTGGCGCTGGCGCTCGGGCTGATTGTCATCGGGCAGACGGTTTCGTTGCTCAGCAAGGTCGGCGCGACGGACCTGCTCGGCACGGTGATGGTCTCGGCGGTCGTGCGCGAATTGGGCCCGCTGCTGGCGGCGGCGCTCGTGCTTTGCCGCGCCGGCGCGGCGAACGTCGTCGAGCTGGGCACGGCCCGGGCGCAGGGCGAGGTCGAGTCGCTCGAATCGCTCGGCATCGACCCGATCCATTACCTGGTCGTGCCGCGGGTGGTCGGGATGGCACTGGGGATGTTCTCGCTGACAGTGTATCTCATCCTGGGCGCAATCCTGAGCGGCTACTTGTGGGCCTTCCTCCAGGACGTGCCGTTGATGCCGGGCGACTATTTCCGCCAGCTCACCGGGGCATTGAGCGGACTGGACTTCGTGCTGCTGGCGGCCAAGACGTGCGCGTTCGGCACGACCATCGCCATCGTGACGTGCTATCACGGACTGGCGCAGCCGCTGGCGCTCTCGGGCGTGTCGCGCGCGACGGTGCAGGCCGTCGGCCAAAGCATCATAGCCTGCGCGGTGCTCGACGCGCTGTTTATCATCCTCTACCTGGTCCTTTGAACCCGATGACCGCGCCGGCCGACAACCCTGACACAAAGGCTCCCGTGCTCGAAATGCGCGGCGTCGCCGTCTCCGCGATGCGCGAACCGTCGAAGCTGTTGCTGGAGGACGTGAACTGGACGGTGGGCCGGGGCGATTACTGGGCCGTCGGCGGATTGCTCCGCTCCGGCAAGAGCGACCTGCTGGGCGTGGCCGGCGGACTGGCACGGCCGACACGGGGCGACTGCCGGTGGTTTGGCGAAACCGCCGAAGCGCTCCTGGAAGACGAGCGGCTCGCCATTCGGCGAAAAGTCGGACTCGTATTCGACGGCGGCCAGCTTCTGCACGAACTCACGCTGGCGGAGAACGTCGCGCTGCCGCTGCGCTACCATCTGGGAGTCGAGGATGCCGACCCCACCGGGCGCATCGAAACGCTCATCGCGCTGACGGATCTCCAACCGTGGGCGGGGCATCGGCCCGCCGACGTGAGCCGCAACTGGCAGCAGCGCTACGGCCTGGCCCGCGCCCTGGCGCTCAAGCCCGAACTGCTCTTGCTCGACGATCCGCTCTCCGGCCTCGACCCGCGCGACGCCGCTTGGTGGATCGAAAAGCTTGAGGCGCTCGCCGCCGGGCATCCGTTGCTCGACGGCCGGCCGCTCACGCTCGTGGTGACCGGCAACGACCTGCGTCCGTGGCGGAGGAGCGCGCGACAGTTCGCGCTGTTGCAGGACCGCAACTTCGTCGCGCTGGGCGGCCGGCCGGCGCTCGACGCGCAACGCCAGCCGATGCTCAATGAATTGTTGCGCCCGTGGCAGACTTGATTGGCTTTCATGCCCCTCCAGGATCTGACTCCCCAACTCCGCACGCGCCTCAGCCGGCTGGAGCGGTGGGTTGGCATTTTCGTTTCGCTCGCCACGCTGCTCGTGCTCGTCGGGCTGATTTTTTACATAAGGCAAATGGCGCGGAGCAAAGGCTGGTACCAACGCAAGCTCCCATACTTCACTTTCGTAGACAGCGCCGCCGGATTGAAAGTGGGCGACAAGGTGAAGATGATGGGTTTCGAGATTGGAGAGATCACAAAGGTCGTTGCGCAGCCGCCGGAGGACTCGTACTACAACGTCTTCGTCGCGTTCATCGTCCGGGAGCCTCACGACGGCTACCTGTGGGAAGACTCGCGCGCAAAAGTCGGCGCGGGCGATTTCCTCGGCAATCGCGCCATCGAAGTCACCAAGGGAACCAACGGCGCACCCAGCTATGTTCTTCATGACGTTCGCGAAGCGAGCGTCGCCGAGGCCCGGCAATACGTCGGATCGACGAGCGTCTTTATCGGGCAGGAAGTTTACGACGAGTCAGGAACGAACCGGTTGGCCAAACCGGGCCAGGCAATCACGGCGGAATTGCTGCGCCGCTTCGAGGCGGGCGGCGTCGGCAGCTTCCAGGTGCTAGACAAGACGACCAGATTCAAATTCCCCAAGTACATCTGGAACTTCAAGAAAGGCCGCTATGTCCTCTTCGATCTCAAGGATCCGGAAATCCGGAAGGGCTATTTCCTGCCGCCCAATGAATCGGCCGCGCTCACCGAGCGGCTCGACCAGGTGATCGATCAGGTCCAGGCGGCCATCCCGAATTTCCTGGCGCTGACCAACCAACTCAACGAAACGCTCGCGCATGCCGCCCGCGCCACCGAGACCGCCGACGAACTCCTGGCCGGCGCCCGTCCGCTCGTCGCCAACCTGACCCTCATCTCAGCCAACCTGACCAACGCCCGCGGCTCGCTCGGCGAGTGGCTGTTGCCGACGAACCTCAACGCGCAGCTCAGCGGCACCCTGACCAACGCCAGCACGACCCTCTCCAGCGCGAACCTCATGCTCACCAACACCGACGCGCGCATCGCCGAACTCGCAACTTCGCTCAGCCGCGCGCTCGAAGAACTGGCCGGCATCACCAGCAACCTCCATCGCCAGGTCGATGCGAACACGAATATCCTCTCGGACCTGTCGAAGCTCGTCGTGGACACCGACCACATGGTCCAGGGGCTCAAGCGCCACTGGCTGCTGCGCTCGGCGTTCAAGGAGAAGGCGACCAATGCGCCGGTGCGAGCCTCATCGAGGAAGGCCGTGTCGCCGAAGGATTCGGCGCGCTGAGGAGCGGGAGCCAGTATTCAGTAATCAGTAATCAGTTTTCAGTATTCAGTATTCAGGTGCAGGCAGACGGCGACGATTGCCGCGGCGTATCTGTGATCTGGAAACGCAATACCGAACACTGAAATTATGAGGCAGGACGGGATGGGTCCGATGGGGTCCGGGTAGAGCCGCGCCGTGGAAGCAGTCGGACTTTGCTGATTTGCTCCACATCCAGAATATGCACGTGGTCCTCCGGGTCGACAACGATCAGCGTGGTCTTGCGCTCCGCAAAGAGGACTTGTTCCGGATGGCCCACGCGGATGATTTCACCGTCAACCCGTATTTCAAATGGCCGAAACGGCCGTTTATTCAGTGCGGCTTCTACACTGACGAGCTTCATGCACCAAGAGAGTACCAGCGGGCCCACGGTTCCGCAAGGGTCAGGCCTCAAGGGTCAGGCCTCAAGGGTCAGGTCTCAAGTTTGGTCCACGCCGCGTTCTTCTTCGAGGACTTCACGACGGCCTCGATGAACGCCATGCCGCGCACGCCGTCCTCGATTTTCGGATAATCGAGCGCGGGATCGTCCTTGGCCAGGTTGCGTCCTTCGAGCCGGGCGCGGATGTGGTTGGCGAAATTACGGTAAATGTTCGCGAACGCTTCGAGGTAGCCCTCGGGATGGGCGGGGGGCGTGCGCGTCGCCGCCTTGGCCGAGGCGCCGAGGTAGCCGTTAGCCGCGCGATACACTTGCATCGGCTGGTCGAGCCATTTGACGAGCATCGTGTTCGGCTCCTTCTGGTGCCACTCGATGCCGCCCAGCTCGCCGTAAACGCGAATATTGAGGTTGTTCTCTTCGCCCACGGAAATCTGCGAAGTATGCAAGACGCCCTTCGCGCCGCCGCCGAAGCGCAGGAGCACGTTCACGTCATCGTCCAGTTCGCGGCCCTTGACGAAGCTGGTGAGGTCGGCGGCCAGTTCGCTGATCCGCAGGCCGGTGATGTACTCCGCGAGGTTCTCCGCGTGCGTGCCAATGTCGCCAACGCAACCGCCCGCGCCGGAACGTTTCGGGTCGGTGCGCCAACCGGCCTGCTTCTGGCCGGTGGCTTCGAGACAGGTGGCGAGCCATCCTTGCGGGTATTCGACGACGACTTTGCGGATCGCGCCCAGCTTGCCGGCGCGAATCATGTCGCGGGCCTCCTTGACGAGCGGGTAGCCGGTATAGTTGTGCGTCAGGCCGTAGAGTTGCCCCGTCTTCTTCACGAGCGCGGCGAGTTCCTTCGCCTCGGCGAGGTTGAAGGTCGCCGGCTTGTCGCTCAGCACGTGAAAGCCGTTTTCAAGCGCCATCTTCGCCGGCGGGAAGTGCACGTGGTTGGGCGTGACGATGGCGATGAAATCCATGCGCTGGCTTTCGGGCAGCTTCGCTTCGCCGCGAATCATCTCCTCGAACGTGCCGTAGCATCGGCTGGCGGGGAGGAACAGGTCCGCGCCGCTGGCCTTGCTGCGCTCCGGATCGCTGCTGAACGCGCCGCAAACCAGGTCGATCTGCTGGTCCATGGCCGCCGCGATGCGATGCACCGCGCCGATGAACGCGCCGCGTCCGCCGCCAACCATGCCGTAACGAATTTTCCTGCTCATAGTGGTTGAGTGAAAGGTGTCCGCTGTTTGTAAAGAATGTTGCGTGCGATACCGCCCGCGTTATAGTGACGGCCTGTTTTCAAGTCAATCGACTTGGCGCGGCGGCCTTGAACGAACGGGAGTCTGGGGCAAGACGAGTAATCAGTAATCAGTAATC
>CAZZAQ010000173.1:0-8246 GCA_964652165.1 uncultured Bifidobacterium sp. | reverse complement strand
AGGCTCAAACCGAAAGGGCCGAAGGCCCGAAAGAAAATAGCCCAGGGCAAGCGAAGTAAAACGAGCGCCGCTCCAGGGAAAGGGCGACAAACGCTGAACGAGGCGCACCCGTGTGGACAGAGTGCAAGTGTCTGTACAGGCCGGACCTGCTACTTCTAGTCTGTAGCTATAGAGTCATCATTTGGGGATAACGTCCCCATGTCACGTCAGGATTCTGCCAGTATCGTTGCCGCAAACGTGAAGCGGCTTCGCCTCGCCCGAAAATGGTCGCAAGAGGATTGCGCCGAGCAGTGCGACTTGCACCGGACTTACATCGGCGCGGTGGAGCGCGGTGAGCGGAACATCACGCTCGCCACCCTCGACACCATCGCCGCCGCATTCGGCGTCTCGCCCGTGGCCTTACTGACCAAGGAGTGAGACATGGCCTCGGATTACTCGTCGGTCGTGGGCAGTGACGGCGGCATTGCGAAATCGGGCAAGAGCATCTACGACGCGCTGCACGACAGCCCCGACTTCTTTCTCGCGGCCAGGGACTTGGAGGCGGTCCTTCGCGCCGGGTTGGTCGGGCTGGACTTGAACTATCCGCTGCGTACTCGCTCCAAAGTTTTGAAGTCGAAGATTTGTGAGATTCTCGGCTATCCGGTTCCCGCTTCGTTCAGGAAGTCCAAGCCGCGCTTTCCCGGCCAAGACTTCGACACCTACGTTCAGAAGTCCAACAACCTGCAAATCTGGAATGAGGAAATCAGTCCGACGCGGCGATACGTCATCATCCGGTTGGATGAAAGCTCAAAGGTCATGGGCGTCAGGGTCGTCACGGGCAAGGTGCTAGCGAAGCTGGACACTACCGGAACGCTCACGAAAAAGTACCAGGCCAAGAGCCGAGTGCCGGTCACGCGATCCGTGCTGGTCTCGCAGTCCGACGCTTATTCAGTTCAGGACGCGATTGCCGCCTTGCCCAATCGCAAGCTGACTTTGC
Organism: uncultured Bifidobacterium sp.; assembly: GCA_964652165.1. Taxonomy (GTDB): domain Bacteria; phylum Verrucomicrobiota; class Verrucomicrobiia; order Limisphaerales; family JADJPG01; genus DASTLJ01. The sequence continues at coordinate 7,270 of CAZZAQ010000173.1, read as the reverse complement.
CCCAGAGTGGGACTCACAGACTCACGGTGGACTTCAATGGCTTCATTCCCATCGAGCCCCTTTACAAAAAGCTTCTGAAGCTCGTGAGCAAGCGCCTGTCAGACCCGGGACTTGACCAGGAGCGCAGCCGGGGAGCCGCATTGCACAAAGCTGTCTGCGCCACCCTTGGCATGGCAGACTACGCTGACACAGGAAGTTTCCCGGACGTGATGGCGCAGCTGTTAGAGGTGAAGCTGCAAACCGCCGCGACCATTGACTTGGGTTTGGTGTCGCCGGATGACGCGACGCCGCTGGACTTGTTTCCGCGCATCCGGCATTGCGACGTGCGCTATGCTGTTTTCTATGGGACGGTCCTCGGCAGCGACGTCAGGCTCGACCATCTTGTGCTCACACGCGGAGCAGACTTCTTTTCCTTCTTCCAGCGGTTTGAGGGCAACGTCGTCAATGCCAAGCTCCAGATTCCGCTACCGCGCGACTTCTTTGCTTAAGCCGAAAGCCTTCCAGACCAGTTCGTCGAGTTCCTTCTCCATTCTCTCCAAATCGGGCGAACTGCCAGCCTGCGAAGCGGCAATGACCGACGGGATCAAGTCCCGGATGTCCTGTGCGCGTTGCAGCTTCGGCAGGGGGAAGCGGCTCACATACTGGCTCATGAACCGCCGCCGACCGGAGTAGAGCTTGTTGTGAAAAACGGCGTCGTAGAACTTGAGGGCGAACGAGGAGTTTGCGACGGCCAGCATGAGCATGAGCGATGAGGCATCTTTGCCGGGCAGCAGTTTTGTCCAGTAGCAATCGCCGTTCACAACCCACCCCGGTTCGACTAGGAAGAACTTGCTCGTCTCGCTGATGTCCGGGAACGCGAGCTTTGGCTGAGTCCAATCGCTGGGGCGGTGTGGTACCCATATCTCATACCATTGCCGGCCCGATTCTATGACGTAGCTTCTGCTTTCGAGTCGGGCGCGGTGCTTGAGCAAGTAGGCGCGGGCGCGGGGGAAGTCGGCCAAGTCCACCGGCAGCCGATCGGCGGCATCTTTGGCGTAAGGGTAAAGCACCTGTTTGGTGCTGGCGGCGTCAGCCGACATATGCCAGCGCGCAGCGAGATGATGCGTCACGAGCGGGTGAAGCAATTCGTTCTCAGGACGCTCTTGTTCTGGTAGCGTCTCCCAATCGTCACGGACGAACACTGAGTCTGCTGTGGTCTTGATGCCAACACAGATTCTCGCCACGTCGGCAAAGGTACCCGCCGTGTTTGACTTTACCGTTGCCAACCAGGCATGAAGCCCATCGTTGCTCATGGCCCACGGCGTGCGGCTGTCCAACCCCGTTTGCAGCCGCCCGGTTTCGACGTGGAAACTCGTCCCGTTCGCTCGGGCGTGCCCCGCGAACGAGCCATCCAAGGCATCGAGAATTGAGCGCGTCTGCCGCAGCGATGGGGTCACCATCTGTGACGCCTCGTAAACCCGGATGAATTCGCAGTCCTGCGTGCTAGCGCTGGCATTGCGCTCGGCCACGACGATGGCAGGCAAGACCGCCGCCTTGAAGAGTTTCGTATCGCCGAGGTCAACCAAACGGCGCAGCCGGAATTGACTGGTGAGCCAGTCGCGCATGGAGCTGCCGGACTGCACGGTGAGGAAGCGGTTCGATGTCAGCAAACCAAGAATCCCACCTTTCCGAAGCACCAGCGTCATCGCCTTGACGAAGGCGTGGTACAAGTCTACCCGTCCAGTCAGGTTGAAGCGCGCAGCCAGCTCACGAGCCGCCGCCGAACCCAAGACCTGGGTGCGAACATAGGGCGGATTAGAAATTACCGCGTCAAACTGAGCTTCTTCCTCCTTGGTGTTGGGCTGCAACAAGTCCATTTGAGATGAGGCCTTGACGCCGGCCACGCGGGAAAGAAAATCGCTCGCCCGCAGTTCTACGGAGGCCACGCCGGAATCTTTGAGAAGACCGCGAGCGTGCCCCAACGCCGCTTCATCCATGTCGAAGCCCGTCAGTCGAAGTTTGTTCCTCCAAGCGCGCGGAACCGCATCGACGACGGCCTTAAGCAATTCGCCTTCTCCGCAAGCCGGGTCGAGGATGGATAGCTCGCTGAACTTTGTGCGCTCATCCTTCAACCCGTCCACGACCTGCTCGGCCAAGTATGCCGCCAGCAGGGGTGGTGTGTAGTGAATGCCGTTGGCCTTCCTCCGTTCTTTATCTGTCGGCACCGACGCGGCAGATACTCCCCCCCTACGGCAGGAGCCGCCAGTTGACCTGCCGTCATGATGTGCCATCGTCGGCATGTGCTACTTCTAGTCGTCATTGCCTCCAACTGTCAACTGAATTGGCGCATGAACGATTTCCCCAGGGCGGCGCGGACTTCGTCTGGCTTGCCCTGGGCTATTTTCTTTCGGGCCGTCAGCCCTTGCGAAAGGAATTTGGCGGCGTTGAACATGACCATTGACCCACGACTTAACCGCATCGTCGCGGCGCAACCGCTGAAGAAGTTGAGGGTGGATGGTTGAGAATCGTCATTCCAGCCAGTTGATTTTGATTTCCTTCTCCACTTCCTTGAACTCCGGGTCGCCGGTGACGAGTTCCACGTTCCTGAGCTTGGCCAAGCCGGCGGCGAAGCAGTCGGCGTAGGCCATCTTCTTCGTGGCCTTGAAGATGGCGGCCTGGCGGGCCAGCGTGAGGTCGTCGCCCACGCCCACAATGTCTATCGGCAGCGCGGCGATGTCGCGGGCTTGTTGTTCGGCCGCTTCCTGCGAGACTTCGCGCATGGTGTTGTAGTAAATCTCGCCCCAATTCACCACGCTCAATAGAAGCTTGTGCTTCTCCGCCGCAGCTTGGGCCAGCAGTTTTTCCACCGCTTCCGCCGCCGGTTCATCTTCAAAAAACGCGATGAGCGCCCAGCTATCCAAAACTTTTGTGGCCATAGTCAGTTCAAATCAGATTTCGACACCTCACCCTGGCCCTCTCCTCGATCGAGGCGGAGAGGGAGAATTCCTTTGCGCTCTTTCGCGGCCATCCTGTCAAAGTTCCCGCTCCCGTTTGCGGTCCTCCATCATGGCCTTCATCACGCCTTTGCCTTTGAGCGAACCCCGCAGGCTGCGAATGTGTTTTGCCGTGAGAGGCTGGATCAGGATGCCCTGCGGCGTCGATTGCACGTAGGCCCTGGTGCCTTCCTCGATTTCAAACTCCTTGCGGAGCCGGCGCGGGATGACAACCTGGCCCTTTATGGAGAAGTAAACCGTGTCTATTTTAGTTGCAGCATTCATGCCGAAAGACTACGTATTTAACAAAGTAAGTCAACATCTATTTTGTTGGACAAAACGTCATCCGGCTTTACGTTGCCGTCTCAGGCTAACTTTCTGGCGCCCTTTCAGGGTTGGATGGATTACGGGGACGGTTGACCCAGGGCGTCGCTCGCAGACTCGCTATGCCCTGGGCTATTCTCTTTCGGGCTGTCGGCCCTTTCGGTCGGAGCCTCCTTACGTCGGCTGCTACGGCCGCGATCCGTTCCCGCCGCGCGGTTGATTGGATTCGACTCCTTTCCATGAACCGCGGCCGGAGGCAGAAAGATAGGGGCAAAAAGATGAAGTCATTTTTCTGCCCCCATCTTTCTGCCCCCATGAACTTGGTAGGGCCGACCTGCCGGTCGGCCTGGACGCGCGGCAGCGCGTCCCTACCCCAGGTCAGGCTTTCTGCGCTTCCTTGGCCCAGGTGTCTTTCAGCGTGATGGTGCGGTTGAAGACGGGCTTTCCGGCTCGAGCGTCCGGATCGAGCGCAAAATAGCCGAGGCGTTCGAATTGGTAGCGCCATTCGGGGTTGGCTTCCCTGAGCGAAGGCTCGCACTTGGCTGTCACGACTTCAAGGGAGCGCGGATTCAGATTTGCCATGATGCCGCCCCCGGCATCCGGCTCGGGGACCGTGAAGAGCCGGTCGTAAAGACGGCACTCGGCGTCGATGGCGTGCGCGGCGCTGACCCAGTGAATGGTGCCTTTGACCTTGCGGCCGGCCGTCGCTCCACCCGTTTTGCTGTCGAGATCGGCGGTGCAACGGAGTTCGGTGACGCGGCCGCCGGAGTCCTTAATCACCTCCAGGCATTGGATGATGTAGGCGTACTTCAAGCGCACTTCGCCACCGGGTCGGAGGCGGAAGAATTTGGGCGGCGGGGTCTCCAGGAAGTCGTCCTGCTCTATGTAAAGTTCGCGGCTGAAGGGAACCGGGCGCGTGCCCGTGGATGAATCCTCAGGATTGTTCACCGCGTTGAGCTGTTCGGTTTTGCCATCGGGATAATTGGTAAGGACGACCTTGATGGGCCGAAGCACAGCCAGCCTGCGGAGGGCGCGCCGGTTGAGATCGTCGCGGACAGCGTGCTCGAACACGGCGATGTCGGTGAGGCTGACGTATTTCGTTACGCCGATGTTGTAAGCGAAGGCGCGCAGGGCCTGGGCGGTGACGCCGCGGCGGCGCAGGCCCGAAATCGTCGGCATGCGCGGGTCGTCCCAGCCGATGACCACTTTCTCGTTCACGAGCTGGATGAGCTTGCGCTTGGAAACAATCATGTAGCTGGGGATCAGCTTGGCGAATTCGAACTGGCGCGGCAGCGGGCGCGGCAAGTCGAGGTTTTTGAGAATCCAGTCGTAAAGCGGCCGGTGCACCTCGAATTCCAGCGTGCAAATGCTGTGCGTGATGCCCTCGATGTAGTCGCTCAGGCAGTGGGCGAAGTCGTACATCGGGTAGATACACCACTTGCCGCCGGTGTGATGGTGCGCGGCGTGGCGGATGCGGTAGAGGACTGGATCGCGCATCCAGACGTTCGGCGAGGCCATGTCGATCTTGGCGCGCAACGTGCGCGCAGCGTCGGGGAATTGGCCGGCCTTCATGCGCGTGAATAGATCGAGGCTTTCGGCGATGGACCGCTCGCGGAACGGAGAATCCTGGCCGGGCCGATCGGGCGAGCCGCGGAATTTTTCCGTATCCTCGGGGCTGAGATCGCAGACGTAGGCTTTGCCTTTTTTGATGAGGTGGAGGGCGTACTCGTAGGTCTGGTCGAAATAGTCGCTGGCGTAGAAGGGTTCGAGCGGCGTGTTGCGTGTGGCGCGTTGCGTGGCCGGCGCAAGGTAGTAGTCCGACTTGCCGTTGACCGTCTGCGCCTCGGGTGTTTTTCCGCGCGGCTTGAGGCCGAGCCGGTCGTCGGCCCAACCGGCGATGAGCCAGTTGACGTCGGCCTGGATGGATTCAACGTATTCGACCTCCTCTTTGGTCGGGTTGGTGTCGTCCATGCGCAGGTTGCAGGTGCCGCCGAACTCGAGCGCGATGCCGAAATTCAGGCAGATGCTCTTGGCATGGCCGATGTGAAGGTAGCCGTTCGGCTCGGGCGGGAAGCGAGTATGAATCTTCATGTGCTTCCCGGACGCGAGGTCGGCGGCGACGATGTCGCGGATGAAATCGCTCGGGGCCGGGGCAGCCGCGCCCGTGTCTTTGGTGGTTGTGCTCATGTCGCGCGGGCGGACGCTAACAGAGTGACACGGCGCACGCAATGGCGCGGCGGATCAGACAGGCGCGGCGGATCAGACCACATCAAGGGGCGCAACCGGGCACACGCACCGCAGTGGGTCAGCCGACCCGGCTGGCATAGTCCTGCAAGCGACCTCGCTTGCAGAGTTCACCGGGCGGGGTCGCCCGGTGGACTTCGGCAGGCGCGGTCGCCTGCCCCACTACGATTTGGTGCATGTGCCGAGTTGCGCCCTTTTCGTCCCACTCGACGCTTGTCTCATTGCGCCTGGCCTTCATAATCGGTCCATGAAACGAATATTGCCGTCCATGCTCCTGCTCGCCTTCTGCCTGGCGTCGCAACAAGCCTCAGCCGCGCCCTCGGCGGAGGCCGTTTTGAGCAAGGCCAAGGCCCAGGCGGCCAAAGACGGAAAGAAGATCTTCCTCGCCTTCGACGCATCGTGGTGAGGGTGGTGCCGTCGACTCGATAAGTTTATCGAGACCCCGAACAACAAGGCCATCCTCGAAAAGTATTTTGTGGTGACGAAGCTGGTGGTGATGGAGCGCGCCGAAAAGGCGTCGCTCAACAACGCCGGCGGCGAGGAGGTGATGGCGCAACTGGGCGGCAAAAACGCCGGCTTGCCGTTCATCGCGTTCCTCGACGCAAAAGGCGGGCTCATCGTCAATGGCCGCAAGCCCGTCCCCGGCAAGCCAGAGGGGGCCAACATCGGCCACCCGTTTCAACCGCAAGAAGTCGAGTGGTTCATTACAATGCTCGAGAAGGCAACGCCCGCGATGTCCGCTGCGGAACGCAAGACCCTCGAGGATTGGCTCAAGGCGCAGAAGAAGTAATTGGAAGTGAAGCCGGCGGAAGGCTCACTCCGCCGACGGCGCGTCGTCGGCGCGCGAACTCAAATCGAGCTTGGCGAATGGATTGTTCTGAAACGCCGAAGCTGCCGGTCCGGACTGGAATGTGGCGGGCCCCGCAGGCATCGGCTTGGAATTGTGCGCGACGGTCGGGCCGTGGGCTGCGTCCGCCGCCTCGGGAGGAGCGTGGTGGGCGCCTGGCTCGCCTCGGGGGTTCTTCGCCCGCTTGTTGCGGGGCAGCGGACTGAACATCACGGTGATGGCGCGGCCGGCCAGTTTGGCATCGTTGTCGGGATGACCGTAGGGGGCGATTTCGCGGGTGAATTTTTCGATCTGCTGGAACCCGATTTCCTTGTGCGCCAGCTCGCGCCCGCGGAACTTGAGCACCATTTTGACCTTCATGTCTTTGCAGAGGAATTCGATGGCATGGTCCAGCTTCAGCCCGAAGTCGTGCTCGGCTATGGCCGGCCTGAGCTGGATTTCCTTCACCTTGTTGGCGTGCTGGTGTTTCTTGGATTCCTTCTCCTTTTGGTTCAGGTCATAGCGGTATTTTCCGAAGTCAATGAGCTTGCAGACCGGCGGCTGGGCGGTGGCGGCCACTTCGACCAGATCGACGCCGCGAGCCCGGGCCATATTGAGCGCCTCAGGCAAAGGGTGAATGCCAAGCTGCTGTCCGTCGGCCGAAATGACTCTCACTTCACGGGCGCGGATTTTCCCGTTGACCCTGGTCGCGGAGTGAGAAGAAGAGGAACGAGAAGGAAAAGGGCGGCTCAAGAGGCCCTCACCGGTTGAGGCTTGTTCATGCAGATGACTGCGAACTCACTGTATTCATCCAGATAAACCGTGACGCAAAAGTAGTCTCCCCGTCCGGTTCTGGCAAGCCAAATCCGGACGCGAAATCGGCCAGCGGGCGCCTCTCAAAATC
>CAZZAQ010000172.1:3408-8265 GCA_964652165.1 uncultured Bifidobacterium sp. | reverse complement strand
CGCGCGGCGCCACACGGGATCCTTCGCCGCTCGAACTGGCCGCCGCGCTGGCACGCCATTCCACTCACCCAATCAGCCAGGCGGTCGCCAAGTCCCACGCCGGAAGCCTGGCGTTCGAAGACTGGCTCGAACTGCGCGGCGCGGGCGTGCAGGCGCGGTGGCGCTCCGCCGACGGCGCAACGCATCACGTCCGTCTCGGCTCGCTTCGCTGGCTTGGCACTGCGGGCGTCGATTGCGCGCCGGCCCAATCCCGCGTCGCCGAGTGGACGGGTGGTGGGGCGACGGTTCTCGGACTGGCCATCGACGATTCCCTCGCCGCCGTGATCGCTCTCAAGGACACGTTGAAGCCCGGCGCCCGCGCCGTGGTCGAGCGGCTTCACGCGCACGGTTTGAAGACCTTTCTCGTCACCGGCGACAACCCCGCGACAGCCCGCAGCATCGCCGCGCAAGCGGGCATCGCGGCGGAACAAGTCTTCGCCGAAGTGCGTCCCGAGGACAAAGCGGAACTGGTGAAGAAACTTCAGCAGCAGGGGGAGCGTGTGGCGTTCGTCGGCGACGGCATCAATGACGCGCCCGCGCTGGAGCAGGCCAATCTCGGCATCGCCGTTAGCCGCGCCAGCGACGTGGCGCGCGAGGCGGCGGACATCATCCTGCTGAAATCAGAAATCGAAGCTGTTCCCGAGGCGCTCGGTCTGGCGCGGGCGACATTGCGGACGATTCGACAAAATCTCTTCTGGGCTTTCTTCTACAACGCCGCCGCCATCCCGCTGGCCGCGCTTGGCTTCATCAGCCCGGTCCTGTGCGCGGCGACGATGGGATTGTCGGACGTGGTGGTCATCGGCAACGCGCTGCGGCTGCGGCGGTGGAAGGCCGAGTAGGAAGTTCAAAGTTCAAAGTTCAAAGTTCAAAGTTCAAAGTTCAAAGTTCAAAGTTCAAAAGTTGCCCCAGTAACGAAGCTCCAAACCCCAACCCAACTTTTAGCCTCCAAGCGGAGGTTCTGAGCCCAGCCAGCACTCTCTGGGGCTTGGGGCTAGGAGCTTTTCTTGAACGTTGAACTTTGAACTTTGAACTTTGAACTTCGAACTCGGCTCCCCGCTCCACCTTCAGTTCGCCTCCTTACATCCCGTGGCTACGAGCTACGTCGAGCCTGCCGGCTCATCTTCCGGCAGCGGCCGGCCATTGGTTTCCGGCAGGAACAGGAGAGCGACCAGACCGACGAGAAAAACGCCGCTGACCCAGCAGCAGGCGGTGCGGAAGGCGTCGAGCTTGGCATCCGCCGTGATGGCCCCTGCGGCCAGATGGGCCTGCAGCAGGCCCAGCGTGAACGGTCCGCTGGCCGCGATGAACCGGCCAACATTGTAGCAGAAGCTCGTGCCGGTGCTGCGCAGCCGCAACGGAAACAGTTCCGGCAAATAAATGGCGAACCCGGCGAACAGCGCGAGCTGGCAGAAGCCCATGATGGGAATCAGCACGAAGATGTGCCACGGCTGGCTGAGAAACTTGAACACGATGAACGTGCTCACGAACGCGAGCACGAACGCGCCGGCGAAGACCGGCTTTCGGCCGTGCTCCTGCGCGAGCTTGGTGAACACGAGCATCCCGAAGAACGAACCGAAGTTCTGCATGATCATGTTGATGCCCGTCCACATGAGCCGCCGGGCGGGCACTTCGCCCGCCGGGACGTTTTGCGACTTGAGGATCCGGGCGATGACATCCCCAACGAGTTCCGGGCTGAAGAAACCCACGCCCCACAGGCCGACCACGCCGGCCACGCACAGCAACATGCCGAGCAGGGCCGGCTTGCGCCAGCGCGCCTCGCCGAACAGTGAAACGTAGGAGCCGAACCGCACGCCGGTTTTGCGCCCCTCCTGGCGCGCCTTGACCCACTTCTCCGGTTCCTTGAGACGCTTCTGGAGGAAGACGCACAGAAACGCCGGCGCCGCGCCGACCCAAAAGAGGTATTTCCAGAAGTGCGTCGATGGCGCGCCACCCGCCTGGACCGCGGCGACCTGGCTCCATCCGACGAGAACGGCAATCGTGCCCGCGGTGACGTTGCCGACGGCGGAGAGCGATTGCATCAACCCGAGCGCGTGCGGTCGCGCGCGGTCCGGCAGCGAGTCTGCCAGGAGGGCCACCGACAGCCCGAACACGCCGCCCACACCCAGTCCCGTGACGAACCGATACACGCAAAAGTCATACACGCCGGTCGAGAAGGCGGACAAACCCGTGAACACCGAGTAGAGCAGCACCGTGAGCGTTAGCGTCCGCGCCCGGCCGATGCGGTCGCCGACGGCGCCGAAGATCAGCCCGCCGGTGGCCCAGCCCGCGACAAAAATCGCCGTGGCATTGCTGCCCCAAGACTTCAGCACGTCCGGCGCGGTGCCTTTGGCCATGAGATCCGTGATTGCCGGATTGCGCGCGATGATGAAGAGTTGCTGATCCAGGCAGTCGAACAACCACGCCATCGACGCCATGGCGAAGACGAACCAATGATGACGGGTGAGTTCGCGCCACCAGGGCTGCGCTACGGCCGGAGCGGCCACGGCGGACGCGGAGGAAGACATGGCGGTTCAGTTGCGGGTCATGCGCGCAAAATCGGCGCTCTGCCTACACGGAAGCCGCGGGCGAGCCAAGCAGTATTTCCGGCGAGTCTCTTGCGTGCTCCGGCTCAATCGAGCTTCCAGCAACCGACGGACACGCCCGGTCCTTCCACGATCAGCGCGCCGCAGTAGCCGTCGGCTGGCTGGAGGTCATACACAGCCCAGCGCGTAGCGGCCTCGGGTTCGTCGCCCGCAGCCAGGATGGCGGGCGCGACGCCGGGCCCGAAAGCGACCGCGAACGTGTCGAGCCGGCGCGAAAGGCCGTCGCCGCGAGCTTTGATGTAGGCTTCCTTTCGGGTCCAGCACTCGAAGAAAGCCCGTGGTTGCTGTTCCGGAGTTAGAGAGCGCAAGCGCGCCGATTCGGCGGCGGAGAAAAAGCGTCTGGCGATTTCAGCCGAGGCAAAATCCGGTCGAATCTTCTCGAGGTCCACGCCCAGTTCGCGTCCGCGCGCGAAGGCGAAAAGCGCCAGGCCGTGGGAATGAGAGACGTTGAAGCGCAGGCCGCCGGCAGCGAGCGCCCCGGCCAGCGAAGGCTTGCCGAAAGAATTGAACTGAAACTCGACCGACTGGGGCGCAACCCCGAGATATCGGCCCAGGAGCGTCCGCAAGACGCCGCGCGCGGCGGCGCTGTGGACTCGATGGTGCGCCTGGAAGAAGCGATCCGCTCGGGCCAGTTCGTCCGGGTGCAGCACGGCACGGAGTTCTTGGAGTTTCTCGGGCGGCGCGTCGAGCGCGCCGAGCCAAACGTGGGCCTCGCCGGATTCGAGCCGGAGATCGGCGGGCGGCGTCTGCCAGCAAGCGGGCGAGGTCATGTCCGCCATTCAAGCGCGAAGCACCGTGTCATTCGAGGGAAATTCGAATAATGGAATGCCGTCGAGCGCTTGCCTTTTCTCCAGCCCTCGGCTACGCACGGTCGCCGACACAATGCCCGCGCCCGCCGAAATCATCGACCTCATCACCCGCTTCGAGCAGCACCTCGACGCGTACAAGGCCGGCCAGTACAACGAAACCCAACTCCGCCGCGATTTCCTCGACCCTTTCTTCAAGGCGCTCGGCTGGGACATCGACAACACCGCCGGTTACGCCGAAGCTTATCGCGACGTCATCCACGAAGACCAAATCCGCATCGGCGGCGCGGTCAAGGCGCCCGACTACTGCTTCCGCATCGGCAGCACGCGCAAATTCTTCCTTGAGGCGAAAAAACCCAGCGTCTTCATCAAGGAAGAAATCCCGCCCGCCTACCAGCTTCGCCGCTACGGTTGGAACGCCAAGCTCCCCTTGAGCATCCTGAGCGACTTCGAGGAGCTCGCCATCTACGACTGCCGCTTCAAACCGCACAAGGATGACAAGGCCTCCCTCGGCCGCATCTTCTACTGCACCTTCAAGGAATACGCACAGCACTGGGATTACCTGGCCGGCATCTTCTCGCGCGATGCCGTGTTGCGCGGCTCCTTCGACAAATTCGCCGAGACCAACAAGGCCAAACGCGGCACCACCGAGGTGGACGCCGATTTCCTTGCCACCATCGAAGGCTGGCGCAAGGAACTCGCCCAAAACCTCGCCCTCCGCAACCCGCGCCTCACCCAGCGCGAACTCAACTTCGCCGTCCAGCGCATCCTTGACCGCATCATTTTCATGCGCATCTGCGAGGACCGCGGCATCGAGGACTACGGGCGCCTCCGCGGCCTCGGCAACGGCGACCGCATCTATCCGCGCCTCTGCCAATTGTTTGAGGCGGCGGACGACCGGTACAACTCCGGCCTCTTCCACTTCAAGAACGAGCCGGGCCGCCATGAAGCCCCCGACGAACTCACCCTCGGCCTTGACCTTGACGACAAGCTCCTCCGCGACATCCTCCGCAGCCTCTACTATCCTGACAGTCCCTACGAATTCTCCGTCTTCAGCGCCGATATCCTTGGACAGGTCTATGAGCAATTCCTGGGCAAAGTCATCCGCCTTACGGAAGGCCACCGGGCCGTCGTGGAGGAAAAGCCCGAAGTCAAAAAGGCCGGCGGCGTTTACTACACCCCCACCTACATCGTGGACTACATCGTGCGGCAGACGGTGGGAAAACTTCTTGACGGGATCGCGGGCCGCGCCTCATCTCCCTCTCCCCTTGGAGGGGAGAGGGCCGGGGTGAGGGGTGAGAATGTTGCAGAGGCTGCGTCATTGCTCGCAGTGACGCCCGTGCCCCCCCCCCCCCCCCCCCCCCCCCCCCCCCGGGGGGGGGGGGGGGGGGGCCCCCCCCCCGCCCCCC
>CAZZAQ010000172.1:0-3398 GCA_964652165.1 uncultured Bifidobacterium sp. | reverse complement strand
CAACCCTCTCCCCCTCGGCGGGGGAGAGGGAGATGCTCGCCGCGCCACCGCCATCCTCAACCGCGCCGCCAGGCTCCGCATCCTCGACCCCGCCTGCGGCTCCGGCTCCTTCCTCATCGGTGCTTACCAACTTCTGCTCGACTGGCACCTTCAGTTCTACACCGCCAACGAGCCGGAAAGATGGGCCAGGGGCAAAAAGCCCGCGCTCGTCCAGACCACCAAAGGCTGGCGCCTCACGATTGCCGAAAGGAAGCGCATTCTCCTGAACAACATCTACGGCGTGGACATCGACGCGCAGGCGGTCGAGGTCACCAAACTCTCCCTCTTGCTCAAGGTGCTCGAAGGCGAAACTCACCAGAGCCTCGCGCCTCTCTTCTCAATCTTTCACGAGCGCGCCCTGCCCGACCTGGGCGACAACATCAAGTGCGGCAACTCGCTCATCGGGCCGGATTTTTACGAGCAACAGCAAATGAAGCTGCTCGATGACGAAGAACGCTACCGCCTCAACGTCTTCGACTGGCGGAAGGAATTCACCGACACCCTCAAAACCGGCGGCTTCGACGCGGTGATTGGCAATCCGCCGTGGGGTCAGAAAGGTGTCCGAGCCTCGGATGAAGAGAAGGATTATCTGCGACCGAGGTTTCCTTCATCCGCCGGGATTTTCGATCTGTTCCGGCCCTTCGTGGAGCAGGGTCTGTTTCTTCTCAAGCACGGCGGTGCGTTCGGGATGGTCTTGCCGGACATTGTTCTCCTCAAGGACTACCCCGAGACCCGCCTGTGCCTGCTCGACAACCTGAAACTGACCGCAGTGGATTGGTGGGGAATGGCATTCGCGAACGCCGTGATCGATGCCGCGACGGTTGCCGGAAGAAAGGAGACAGCGCTCGCCAATCATTGCGTTGCAGTCGCCGTTCACGACCCGGACCAGCCGGTGGCCCACTCCATCCGACAGGCCGACTTCAGGGAAAACCCGCGCTACGTCTTCAACCTGCATCTCACCCCTGCAAAGAAGGCGGTTCTGCAAAAGCTGGAGGCTCTGCCGCGATTGGGACATTGGTTCGAGGTTCATGAAGGCGTCCATAGCGGGAACATTCGCGCGGAACTCTTCGTCGCAAAACGGGTGGATGCATCTTGCCAGCGACTGCTGTTTGGCCGCGACGAGATCGAACCCTATCACCTGCGTTGGGACGGGACTTACATCCGGTGCGCCGCAGCGCCCACTCGGCGGTCCAAAACGAGATACGCGAATCTCGGCCGGACGGAGTGGTATGAACAGGACAAGGTGCTGGTCCGTCGCACGGGGGACTACGTGCTGGCCGCGGTCGACCGCGAGCATCGTTACGCCAGCAACAATTTCTTCATCGTGTTCCCTCTCCAGCCCGGCGCGATCGACTTGGACGGCCTGTGCGCCCTGTTGAACAGCAAATTCATGACCTGGTACTTCAGGACCATCGAACCGCGAAAAGGAAGGGTTTTTGCCGAGCTGAAAATCAAGCACCTCGCCGTCTTCCCGTTGCCGCGGGACATTGGCTCACCCGCGGCGATGCGGCGCCTGAATCAACTGGGAGCCGAGCGCGCCCGCATGGCCGCAAGAACTTCTGACACGACGTCCTTGCACGAGGCGACGGTGGACGAACGCACAGCCAGTTATCTCGATGACCAGATCGAAAAGGAGGTTCGCAGCCTCCTGGAGATTTCGGGTCAGTTACCCGAGTAAACGCTCCATGACCATCTCCCGCGAGTCTGCGAACGGCACGCGCCGCACGAACGGCTTTCCTGAGAGGGGCATCATCCCGTCTTCGTTTATCTTTTTTCAGGAGACGGACCAAGCGAATCTATATGATTTCTGGTGGCAGACGGACAAGGCCATCGTCGCCGCAAAGGACGGCCCCTTGCATTGGCAACAAGCCAGGAACACTCAGTATGGACGCGGGCGGCTGTCGCTGATCGTGGCGGGTCCGGTGCCCCGCATCATTGATCGGCTGTAAACAGTCCTGGCTCCGGTGACCGTGAAGAAGATTCCTCGCAATCGCCACCGACAGCCGACCACAACACCGAAGGACAACCATGAAACGAACGCCGAGAATCGAACTGGACACTCCCATTCTTCCCCACGTTATCGCGGAGTCCATTCGCGAGGAAGCCAGCGTGTGGCTGGGGCAGCCGTTGCCACGGCGCTGGGTTCGCGAACTCATCGCGCGGGCCAATACCGTTTATGCCCGCAATGAACGATTTCGCAGGAAGATTCGCGCCGGGGGCAATCGAGGACGGGACTACCTTTGGGCGTTCATGCGCCACTGGCTGGCCGGACTGATGTGCGAACGCCGCCCGCATCTTTACGCGCGGATGCCGGCGTCCCACACCAACGGGCACCCGCTGCCCGCGAAACCCTCCGTCCGGCCGCGCCGGCTCAAAGAACCAGGCCGAACCGCGCCCCCAGCCAGGCGCTCTCGGCCACGCGCGCCTGATTCCGCTTGGGCCGCCGCCGCACACTTCCATGTCGCGTGATCCCGGCGCCAACGTTTTCATAGAGGGGTCTTAGCCCGGAAATTTCAGAGTCGTGTTGTTGGCCGAAGCGCCGGTCTCATTAGCACCCCGCTTCAGCGGGGTGTATGCGCGCAGGAGGCTCTCGAAACCGTTTCAACGGTTTCGACAGGGGGTGAGAAACCGTTGAAACGGTTTCTCCTCTCGATCCGGCCCGACACCCCGCTGAAGCGGGGTGTTAATGAGAAGGGACTGACGCAGCGAGCAACGTGCGAAATTACCGAGTTAGAGGGGGCGGTGCTTGATATTGACAACGGATTAGTCCGCGGGCCGCGGCACGCGTTTCAAGCCCCGGGCACGGCAGTAGTGGCGCAAAAAAAGCTCACGCTGCGCGCGCGATACCGCGGCGTGTCCGGCGAGGTCCCGCGACAGCCTCGACAAGTCCTCCGCCGCTCGCGCCGCAGGGACGACGCCGAGAAATTCCAGCGCATCAAGATCGATCAGAAACAACCGGCCTTCCCCGTCCAGCATCAGGTTGCGTTCGTTCAAGTCGCCATGGACGAATCCCTCCTCGTGCAGCCGGGCCACCAGCCGGGCCGCCGAGCGCGTCTGCTCGCGGGTTGGCGCGCCGCCGTTTCGCATCAGCTTTCGGAGCGTCACCGCATTCGGAATCTCCTCCATCAATTGATAGCTGCGGACCAGCAGACCGAGCACGCGCCGCTCCGCCACCCCCACCACGCGGGCCGTGGGCACGCCCGCCAGTTCGAGGTGATACGACTTGCGGAACGCCCGCGCGGGACGCGACGACCGGAAAAAATCCTTGGCCAGGTTGAGCGCCTTCCGGAGGTTGAACCGCTTGAGGACAAAGCCATCCGCGACGCCGATGGTGGCCGTATTGCCGCGCTTGAGCAGCA
>CAZZAQ010000171.1:0-8279 GCA_964652165.1 uncultured Bifidobacterium sp. | reverse complement strand
GATTTCGGATTTCGGATTTCGGATTTCCGATTTGGAAGTTTGAGCCTCCTCACGTCGGCTGCTACGGCCGATCAAATCCAAATCAAAATCCGGGTTGCCCATCACCACCGGCGCATTGGTCTTCACCTTCGCCGACGGCTGCGCCAGCCGCGCCACTTCGCGCCCGCTGCCGACGTAACTGATGGTTTTCTCCTCCACCAGATACCGCGGCGGCTCGCCGGGCCGGGAGACCAGCAGCATCTCGAACGGCACCCGGCTCAACTGCCCGTCCGGGCAGACAATCAGGTGCGACACATTCGTCAGATGCCGGGCCAGCGGCGCATAGACCAGATCGCTCATGCGCTGGAGCGCCGCTTCCAAATCCTTCGCGCGAAACTGCCCCGCGCCCATGCGCCGGCAGATGAGTTCCACCGCGTCGTTGATCGGCTCCGCCTCGCCCAAATCGACCCGCTCCACGACCACGTTCGTCGAATCCTTCGCCAACGGGAAAGTCAGGTAGGCGGAGTAGCGGTCCTCCCGCCACTGGTCCTTCTTTGCGCCGAAATCGAAGGTGCGGTATTGGATGAGATCGATAAGCGTGCTCTCGGACGATAGATTCCGCCCCGCGTCGGCCAGCGTAAAACTTCGCTCACGTATGGACTTGGAAAGCAGATCGATGTTTTCAGCCAACTTCGCATCAAGGCGATTCAACTGGTTTTGCAGGTCTCGCCGCATGGCGTCGCGCTCAACCGCCTGAAGTCGTCGCTCAAACAACATCTGTAGCCGCATCTCAACCGCCTGTCGTTCCTCTCGAAGATGTCTCGTCGAAGTTCGCGGGTCTGCATTCACGGCAGCCTCCGCTGCTGCCAATTCCTCCAGCAACGCCTTGTCCAAGGCCAATTGTTCCGCACCTTCCAAATTTGACGCTCGCGGATGGATTTTTGCCGATTCGCCACACAAAGAGTGGAGCATCTCGTTTCTAGCATACAGTGATCGAGTGAAGAGCAGCGCCTGGCCCTGTGAGAGCGCCTCTGCCTGGCCAATCAGCAAACGGCGTTGCCGCTTCAACAACCGAGACAATACAGACAGGCTTCGAGGCCAATCTTCCCGCGACGCGGAAAGCAGAGCCAAGTTCTCCAGCGATCCGAGCACGTCGGGATGCTCAGAGCCGAACACGCGTTCACGAACAGCCAAACTGCGCTCACCAGTTGAGGCCGCACTCGCATAGTCACCTTGCTCGTGGTAGAGCACCGAGAGATTGTTGAGGACTGTTGCAACTCTGCCGTCCTCTGGCCCGAACGATTTCTCAAAGATTGCCTTCGCGCGCTCAAACAAGCCGAGAGCCTCAGGATATCTATGTTGCGCTTGGTACTCGAACGCCAAGCTGTTGAGGGTGTTGCCGACGTTCGGATGTTCGGGTCCGTACACTTTTTCTCTGATGGTGAGAGAGCGTCTCAAAAGTAGAGATGCTTGTACATGGTCCTCTCCAAACTCGGAGACTATGGACGCCACGTTGTTCAAACTTGTCGCAACCTCTGGATGTTCGGGGCCGAGAAGTCGTTCTCTGATGGCGAGACTTTGCCAGTACAACGGGAAGGCCTTGGCGAAATCCCCTAAATCCAGATAAATGCTGCCGAGGTTGTTTAGACTCGTGGAAAAATCGGCATCATTCGTTCCCAGGAGCTTCTCGTGAATCGCCACGCTCCGCTGGCACACAGACAACGCTTTTGCCAAGTCGCCCATGTCCTGATAAAGCGTCGCCAGATTGTTCAAACTGGTTGCGACTTCAAGGTGGTCACGCCCCAAAGCTTTTTCGTTAATCGCCAAGCAACGCTCCAACACAGGGCGCGCAAGATCGTGCTTGCCTTGATCGTGATAGAGGTTCCCAACGCGAGTGAGCGACCGGGCCACTGCCGGGTCCTCCGCGCCCAAAACCTTTTCGTTCATTGCAACGCCCGCTTCGTAAAACTTAAGCGCAGCCTCGTAGTCACGTCGTTCGTGGTGAACTCCACCAATGCTGCCCAAGATGTTTGCGACGGCGGAATTGTTTGTTCCCCAGTTCCTCGCGACGATTCGCAGACTCTCCACATGCGATTCTATTGCATCATCGAATTTGCCCTGCATCTCTTGAACCGCGGCGATCCCACCCAACACTACCGCGACATCTGGATGAACTTCTCCCCCGATTTTCACGATCTTTTGTCGCATCCGACGAAGCAGCTCAATCATCTTTCCGTATTCGCCCCTAATCCTAAGCCGTTCGATCTCGTCGTACTCTTGCTTCATCTGCCCGATGATGTCCTGACCAGCTTTCTCGTTCGGTCTTGGCGCAGTGCCCGGCCGCACAGCTTCTGCTCCGCCGCACGACACCGGAATCGCCACGAACAACGCGACTGCTATGACGGCAACGACAAGCGACAGAGAGCGTGAAGGCATCACTTAACTGGAGGTAAATACTGTTCAAGGCGGTCGACATGGCCACTGGGGACATACCATGACGATCCATTCCAGAGACCGATCTCCCTCATTCCGCACGCGATTCGATGCATCGCTTGGTCGCATGTGACAAGCCCGTCACAAAGCAAAGCTGACGCCACGTATTCTTGATCTTCTTCATTGTTCATCTGCTTCTCTTCGGCTGGCGGCGATACGAATTTTAATTCCCCTTTGGGGCCAAACCGGGTTATTGGGGCCAAATCGTACATCAATTCAAGCAAAAGATATTTCCCAGTGAAATGCCTCTTAGCAAGGGAGGCGAGAGAAAATCTGGAAAAAGCCGCTTGAATCCGCCTCCTCTGTTTTGAATGCCACCGCTCCAGAGTTGATCTCAAGTAACCCTTCAGTATGGCCTGTTTGCATTGAGGGTGCGCCAGCTTTAATTTCAGCAGATGAACGCAGGCTGCTGCAAAGGCCTTCATATCCGGTTGCAGGAAAAAACTCGGAGGTAAACGGTTCCGATAGAACTTTTGCTGATAGAACTTTTGCTGTTGCAATCTGCGTTCTAGCCTTTTCTCCTTCTCTTTGCGGTGATTTTTGTACCACTTCTGCAACTTGGAGACGGTAAAGTATCGCCGACTCGGACTTCCAGATAGAATGTTGGCTAGAATGCGTTGCAGTCTTCTTGTTCGAACCGCGGAAAGGCCGCGGTTTACCGAGGCAATGTTTCGCCCTAAAACTGATTCCTTATAGACGAGTTCAAGCGGGTGCTCCATCCAAGATGGATAGAAGGAGACGATTGCCTTGACCATGTTCTTAACGATTCGTTTCTTTTCGGGCGAACCAGTCTCGACGTATTTTGCCAAGACTTCCTCCATTAACACCAGCGGCACAACAACCGCGTACTTCCTTTTCAAAACATTGATATCATGGGTTGCCTGTTCGTCTGGAAGGCGACAGATATTTTCAAGCAGGCACTTGTCAACGACGGCTGTTCGCTTGTTCATTCGCGGAAGAATCTGCCGTTTCTGGTGGCTTCTGTCCACAGAAAGTACGCCCCGTTCTGTGGACAGATTTTCAGCACCAGTGGATGAGGTTTAGAATCCTAAGCCACTGTTGCGGCTGGAGCGGAAGAACCGGTCGTCGGTGCCGACGCCGCCGAATGATGGCAGCGGCACAGGCCGGATGGTATCGTAGCTGGGGCGGCAGAACGATGAGTCGAGTCCGAAGCTGCGCGGCGAGAAGTAGCCTGGCTGCTGCGAGGGATACCCGCGATAGCTCAGGTTGTCGTAAACGCTGCCGTTGGCAGGCGTTCGGTAGTACGGCGCCACGTAGGTGCCGCTACTGCGGAAGTAGCCGCGCACCGTCTGAGCAGGAGCGCTGGCCGCGGTGGCGAGCAGGAGGGTGACGAGGGCGAGTTTGGTCAGTGTTTTCATGTTGTTTGTTTTTCGTTGAAGCCTGTCGCGCAGTGCCGGCGGCATCCGCCGCCCGGTTCCGGTTCGTTCACTCGAACAGCCTTCACCCGCTGCATCGCAAAGTCCGGGAGGTTTCTTACAACTTTCTGCGCGATTAGATTACGCCCGCCCTCACCCCGGCCCTCTCCCCACGCGCTTTGCATTACCCACAAGCTGGCAGGTTGATTCGGAGAATCCCAAAGGGATTCCGCAACAAAGCCCAGGGTTGCGAGGAACGAGCTACCCTGGGTCAACGCGGCCAGAAGCCCACAACCCCAACGGGGTTGCGTCTCGCACGACGCTGCCCGATGCAACCCCGTTGGGGTTGAAACTTTTTTCACCCCGATTCCCAGGGTAGCTCGTGCCTCGCAACCCTGGGCTGGAGGATGCAATCCCTTTGGGATTGACCGAATCGCGGCCTCGACTTGTGGGTAAGGCAAAGCGGCCAATGGCGCCGAGATGGATGAAGGCCGAGGAGTCAGCGACGACCGTCGGCATGGCGCATGTCCTCGTTGAGCATCTCGACGGTGTACGGACGGATGATTTCGCGCTGGCCGAGAAGATCCTCGAATTCGAAGCGGCTCATGCCGGTCAACTGGCAGGCTTCGAAGTGGGAGATGACACCCTGACTGTAGAGGCTCAATGCCAGTTCGGTCTTGATGCGGGCGGCGGCGGCCTCGGGCGAGGAGGCCAGTTTTGCCACGATGTCCGCCGGCAGTTGAAGTGTCAGCGTTGACATGGTGGAACCATACGGGGCGGACCGCTCTACTTCAACTCCGGTTTCGTCGGGCTGG
Source organism: uncultured Bifidobacterium sp. (assembly GCA_964652165.1). GTDB lineage: Bacteria > Verrucomicrobiota > Verrucomicrobiia > Limisphaerales > JADJPG01 > DASTLJ01. The sequence continues at coordinate 3,616 of CAZZAQ010000171.1, read as the reverse complement.
CGGGACGTTGAGGCCTCCCCTCGCCCGCGGCGTCTCGGCCCTTGCCGCTCGCGCGGCGTTGCTTCAGCCTTGCGCCGTGCAATTGCCCGACCTCCAGGCGCTGGCGCGTGGCGATGCGGAAGCGTGGGACGACGCGTTTCGCTGGCTGTGGCCGGCGGCGTTCGGGGCGGCGCAGGTGAAGCTCCAGCCGTTTCTTCCCGGTGACGTGGAGGACGTGGCCATCGAGGCGCTGGAGCAGTTGGTCGAAATGGTGCCCCAAGTGAAGACGGTCGAGGAGTTGAAGCCGCTGGTTGCGAGCATTGCCCACCACCGCGCCGTGAGCCGGTTGCGCGAGCATTTCGCCGCCAAGCGCGGGAGCGGGCAGACCGCGAGCCTCGAAGCGCGCGCGGAGCAAGGGCGGGAGGACGCGGAAGCGGCGGCTGATTCTCCGCTGGCCTCGCTGGAACGGAAGGAACTGGCCGGGGTGTTGCGCCAGTTGCTGGCCGAACTCAAGCCGCCGCAGGGCGAGTTGCTGGCTGATTTCTTCCTGCGCGGCCTGAGCTACGAGGAGATGGCGAAGAAACACGGGTTGGCGGCGGGGTCGGTCGGCGTTTATCTCAAGCGCGGACTGGAATCCGTCCGGCGAGCGTGGGAACGGAGGGACGAAAGTTGAAAGATACAACCGGCCTTTTGCGATGAACTCAATGAATGACCAACGCTTCTTCGACCTGGCCATGAAGGCAATTTCGCGCCAAGGCACCGAGGCGGAGCGGGCGGAATTGGAGGCGCTGGTCGCGCGCCAGCCGGAGTTGAAGGCGGAGTGGGAAAGGTTGCAGGCCGACGCGCGGCTCGCGCGCGAGGTCGTGCCGCTCGTGGCCGCAACGCAAGCGTCCGGCGTCGAGTTTCCGGCCTACGCTCGCGAACGATTGCAAACGAAAGTGAAGCAGACGTTGGGCGGGTCCAAGTCGAGCAGCGCAAGATCAAGATGGGGTTGGCTGCTTGGCCTGTCCGGCGCGGCTGCGGCTGTGGTCCTGTTGGTCGTGCTTACGTCCCGCCCGCCCGCGCTCGTGATTGAAGTCGCCTTGTTGGACACGGCCGGGGCCGTGCGCGGCTCGAAGACGAACGAGACGGCGGTTTTCAGACAACGCTGGGCGAAGGCGACTGTGCAAGTCTTCGACAAGTCCGCTGACGTGGACGCCTGGCAGACGAACCGAATCTACGATGGCAAACCAGTCGCGAAGGTTGTGTATGACCGCGCCGCGGGCGAAGTGCGTGTGACGTTGTTCGGTATCGGCAAAACACGTTCCAAAACATTCGCCGTGGAGCGCGACCTCGCGGCGACCTTGCAGGAGGCCGACACGTTTATTCGCGGGCAAGCGGGGCGGTGACGAGTCAACTAATTGCGCCCCCGCGCCGCAGTTCCCAATCGGCCGTCGCCGTTACGACCGGGTCGTCGGCGTCGTTCATCTCGGCCAGCGAGCGGCGGGCCCGGCGAAAGGCCCCGCGCAGAAACAATTCGGCGGCGGGGGTGGCATCGGCCGGAACGCCCGACTGCAACTCGGCGTCCCAGCGGCTCAGCACGCAGGCCGACGCGAACAGTTCCATGGCGGCGCGAGCCAGCCGATCCTGGACGTATTGGCGCTCAAGGACTTCTTCGCGGTGGCGAATCAAGGTTCGGTTCACTTCGACGTTGAAGCGGCGGATGAGTTCGCCCAGGCGCCGGCCGTAAGGCGCCAAACCCGCGCTGCGCACCGGCACGTCGGGCGCCCGCACGGCGGCGCCGACGCGGTCCAGGCCGATGAGCCAGACCTTGCGGAACTCGCTCCAGGGCCGGCTCAACGATTCCAGCAATTCCTGGAATTGCTGGCCCGGTCCGCGCATGCCGACCAGCGCGATGAAGGAGGTGAGCACTTCGTTGGCGCCCTCGGCAATCTGGTTGATGCGCGCGTCGCGCAGCATCCGCTCCAACGGCAGGTCGGTGAAGTAGGCGGCGCCGCCATAGACCTGGAAGGCGTCGTTGACGAGCAGCCACAGCGCTTCGGTTGTGAACACCTTCAGCATCGCCGTCTCCAGCATGTAGTCCTCGAGGCCGCGGTCGATGAGCGACGCGGTCACGGTGGTCATCGCTTCCATGGCGTAAGCGCCGGCGGCCATGCGGGCGATTTTCTTTTTGATGAGTTCAAAATCGCCCAGCGCGCGGCCAAATTGCCTGCGGGTCGTGGCGTGTTCCACGGCCAGACGCAAACACGACTTGGCAGCGCCAGTGCAGCACGCGCCGAATGTCGTCCGCCCGAAGTCGAGCACGGTGAGCGCGACCTTCAATCCTTTGCCCAGCGGTCCGAGGATGTTCTCCTTCGGCACGAGCATGTCGCGGAAGGCAAGCCGCGCCGTTGCGGTGCCCCGGACGCCCAACTTTTCCATGCGCGGCTCGAGGACCACGAAACCCGGCATGTCCGGCGTCACGAGAAACGCCGTCACGGCCGTTTCGTTTTTGCCGGGAACAGGCGTGCGGGCCATGACCGTGAGGACCTGCGCGATGGCGCCGTTCGTGATGTAGCGCTTCTCGCCGTTCAGCACAAAGTGCGAACCGTCGGCGCTGGGCCGGGCCACGGTTTGCACGTTTGCAGCGTCGGAACCGGCCTCGGATTCGGTCAGGGCGAATGCGGCCAGGTTCTCGCCGCTCACGAGCGGTGGCAGCCAGCGGCGCTGTTGATCGGGCGTGCCGAAGAGCAGCAGCGCCCTCATGCCGACGGAATGTTGGACGTTGACGAATATCGCAGTCGAGGCACAGCGGCTGCCGATTTCCTCCATCACGCGGCAGTAGGCCATTTGCGAGAAACCGCGCCCGCCGACCTCCCTCGGCGCGGTCATGCCGTAGACACCCAGGCGCGCGAGACCCTCCACGACCTCGCGCGGAATGTCCGCCTGCCGGTCGATGGCGGCGGGGTCGAGGTGCGCGTCGAGAAACGTGCGCAGTCGCGCCAGCGAGTCCTTGATCTCGGCCTGTTCCCGAGGAGGGATCGTTGGATAAGGCATCACCCAGTCCGCGACGAATCGCCCGAGGAAAAGCCCCTTGGCGAAGCCGAGCTTTTGCGGGCCGGCGAAGAGCAACTCCTCCGCGGCGCGCATCTGTTTCTGCCGCTCGGACTCGGCCTGGAATTTCGTCTCGTTCATAGGTTGGGGCCGGTCGCCAGCCCGCCAATTACATCGTCACGTTCCGGCCCGGACGAAATATACATCACGCACCGTCCATGTCGCCTTGCAGCGGAACCGGGTCTTCAACTTGATGCCGATGCGAATGTCCGCGCGCTCGATGCCCACCAGCCCCGAAAGGAACAGCGCATCCACGCCGTTGAACTCCACCAGCACGAGCGTGAAAGGCCCCTCCTTCAAAAACTCCCGCGCGGCGAAGCAGCAGACCTTCCAAGAGCATCGGCGCGGCGACACAAATCCGGCGGTCCCGCTCCCGGCTTAACTGCTGCCGAATCCGTTAGATGGCTTCGGCGCGGCTGACGGAAGTCGGTTCCAACGCGCCCTACTGGTTGCGCTTCAGGCCGGAAATCGCTTCGGCAAGTTCGAGCAACGAACACTTCAAGAGATTTGCAGGAGCGTCTTGAGCTTCCCACGGATCGTCGCC
>CAZZAQ010000170.1:0-8286 GCA_964652165.1 uncultured Bifidobacterium sp. | reverse complement strand
TACGGCCCAACCTTCGGCACCAGCGTCGCCCCATCGCCCGGTTGCGACACGTAATTGTAGCGCCCGTAGTCCATCACCGACGCCTCGGTCCCATTTTTCTTCGTAAACACCGGGTCGCGCAACTGCTCGACGGTATACGTGGAACTGGCCTTCATGTTGTGCGGAAAGCCGAGAGCGTGACCGACCTCGTGCGTGATGACGTAGGAAAGCAGTTCACCCATCAGATCGTCGGGCAGCGGAAGCTTTTGCGCCCGCGGGTCCATCGGCGAAACCTGCACGAAATACCAGTCGCGCGTCAGCTTGAGGATATTGTGGTAAACCAGGATGTCCGCCTCGAGGATTTCACCCGTGCGCGGGTCGTGAACGTGCGGCCCCATCGCGTTTTCGATGGTCGATGGCAGCCATTGGATCGTCGAGTAACGCGCGTCCTCCGCGTCCCAATTCGGGTCTTCCGTCTCGCTCGGCGCGTCCTTGGCGAGGATGGCGTTCTTGAACCCGGCCGCCTCGAACGCCGGCTGCCACGCCTCAATACCTTGCTTGATGTAGGACCGCCACTTGTCCGGCACCCCGCGCCCGACGTAGAAAACGATCGGCTTCTTCGGTTCCGAGACTTCCGCGTCCGGGTCTTTCTTCTCCAGCCGCCAGCGGGTGATGTAACGGACCTGTTTGACCTGGTGCTCGGAAGTGCCGAACTCCTCGAACGACACGTTGAAGAATCCCACGCGCGAGTCGTGAACGCGCGGCTGCATCGGCGTCTCAGGCAGGCGCACCATGCTGTGGTGCAGCAGAATCGTCACCGCGCCCAGGGACGAATCGCGCGACCGGACCGGCCCGGGAGAGTTCGTCTCGCTGGAGGAGGCCGGGCCGCCGCCGCCCAGCGTGTAAGTCATCGTGGACTTGCTTTCAATGTTGTCAGGGAAAGCCTTGATGCGTTCGATGAAGCTGCGGGCCTTGTCGGCGCCGCTCGAGTTGAGCCGGCTTTTCGCGCTGAACTCCGGAACGTCGCTCGTGAAGAAATCCGTCATGTCGATGACCGGCGCCTTGTTCGTGCCCCACGCGGCGACCGGAAATTTGCGGATGATGGCCGGCACCGAAGTGACTTCCACGGCCTGGCGAATGGAATCGGCGCTGTCGGCGCGGATGCTGAACTTCACGTCGCGCAGCAACACGTCCTTGTCGCGCACCTCCCACCGCACGACGCGGTTGCCGACCGGCGAACCGCCTCCGTAACCGTACCCGGCCTGCGTGCGCTCGATTTGCGTCACCCAGAGGAAGTCCCGGCCGAGCTCATTCGTCGGGATTTCGAAGTAGTACTTGTCCTCCACGCGATGGACCCAGAAGACGCCCCGATCCGTCTTCGCCTCCTTGGTGATGACTCTGGCGTAGGGCTTGATCGGCTCGGGCCTTGGCGCTTCGTTGGTCGACGTGGAGGGACCTCCGCGCGAGCGTCCTGGAGCCGCGGCCGTGGACGGGGCGGAACGCGTGGGTTCCGGCGGCGCCGGCTCCTCCTTCGCCGTCTCGGCGGGCTGGACGGATTTGGGTGGCGCGACGGCAGTTTTCGGCTTCGCGCCCTGGCGGGAGGCGCAGGAAACCAAAGCCAGACCGGCGGCAAAAGCCAGGAGCAGAGAGGATGTGTTGCGCATGATGGGACCGACTAAACCGGATGGCCGCCCGCGCCGCAACGAAATTCCCCCGAGACGAAATCCCCAGGGTGCGTCCGACTTTTTGGGCGTTGATCGCGATGGCTTCACCCCTCACCCCGGCCCTTTCCATGAACCTGGTAGGGCCGACCTGCTGGTCGGCCTGGACGCGCCGCATCGCGTCCCTACCGGGTTCATGGTCCCGATGCGCGAATTGGGAATCGAGGAAGCTTCCCATGAACTTCGAAATCATTCGTTTGATTATCAAGGTGCTGCGCATTTTGTCATTCAGGGGAACGCGGTCCAAGTAGGAATGGCTGTTCTCATTCCCTTGCCCCCATTCCCTTGACAGCTCCCTGGGCCGTGCAGCCAAAGGCACTTCCGGATTTGGCAGGGGAATGGGGGCAGGGAAATCAAAGAATGAGAAGCACCCGCTGAGGCAACGAGGGGAACCACCCGTCCAGCAATCGTTTGAGCCAGCGGCTGTGAAATCAGTAGGGGGGCGAGGGTGACGGCTTTCGCCCGCACCGACTCGGCCGCTTAGCGCTTCTCGGGCTCGTTCCCGAGTGTTTCGTAGTAACGCTTCACAAGCTCGGAGAACTTGTTCGGGACGGGATCGCGGTCGATGGGGACGAGCGAATCGGGCTTCTCGCGGCGGGCGAGTTCTTCGGCGACGCGATTGCGGACCTCGGCCAGTGGCGTCGCAATCTGGGAACGGACGAGCGGCCACTTCGGCGCGGCGGAGTGGCGCTTGTAATCGGCGCGCATGGCGCGGGCACGCTCACGGACGCGCGCGACTTCGTTGCGGAGGTCCGGCTCATCGAGCATCTCTTCGACGTCGCGCAGTCGATCCGACCACTGGACGAATTCCGGCCCGAGGATCGGCCCGTGCGGACCGGCGCCGCCGCCGCCGGACCTTTCGTAAGTCCCATCGTTGGCGCGGCGCGTGGCGGCATCCAGAAAGCTCGGTTGGCCGGCCCGTCCGCCGGCTTGAGCGGCGGCATCGCCCGGCTGCTGGCCTTGCTGCCCTTGTTGGCCCTGTTGGCCCTGCTGGCCCTGTTGGCCCTGCTGACCCTGCTGACCCTGTTGACCCTGCTGACCCTGTTGACCCTGCTGACCCTGTTGCCCTTGTTGACCCTGCTGAGTCTGTTGACCTTCGCTTTGTTGTCCCTGCTGGCCTTGCTGCCCCTGTTGCGCTTGTTGGCCCTGCTGACCTTCTTGTCCCTGTTGTCCTTTCTGTCCTTGTTGTCCCTGTTGAGCCTGCTGCCCACCCTGATTCTGCCGCGATGAATTCGTGCCCTGCGGCCCGTTCGCCCCGGCCTGCGCCATCTCCCGCTCCAATTCCTGCGACAGCGCGTCGAGCTCGCGTTTGGCCAGGCGGAGGGCCTCGGTGTCGTTGCCGAGAACGCTCTCGGCGGCGCGCTCGACGCCTTGCTTGATTTCGTCGATGTCGCTTCTCGCGCGTTGCTCGAACTTCTCGGCTTCGTTAAGGAAGCTGCGCTTCACCAGTTCACCGGCGATGAACAAGTTCGTGTCCGTGCTGGCCTGGGAGTTCTTGCGGAGCGTGTCATAAAGCTGGCGGGCCAGTAATGGCTCGACCGCTTCCGCCTTCTCGGTGACCTGGCGCATGTTGGAAAGCAGGTTGGTGAGGCCGCCGCGTTGTTGGGCCAGTTTGTCCGCCAGTTCCTGTTTTTCGCCCGAATCGCTAAGCGTTTTGCGCTGGTCGTTGGCCAGCGTGTCCAGCTTCTGGCCAATCTGCTCCTGCTGCTGGGCAAGCTGCCGGGCCTCGGCGCGCATCTGGCGCATTTCTTCGGAGAACTCACTCGAGTTTTTCTTCCGGAATTCGTCGCGAAGCTTCTGGAGATCCCGCTGGGCGCGCGTGCCACTGGCCAGCGCCTGTGAGGGGGATTCCTTGTCGAGGGATTCCGAGGCGCGCTGGACTTCGTCGCGGGTCTTGTCGAGCTGCTTGCGGGCGTCGGCCATGCGGGACTGGTTCTCGGGCCGTTCCATGCGCTGGCGCAGCTCGTCGACGTCGGCAAGCATCTCCTGCTCCTCCTCCCGCAGCCGCTTGAGTCGGCGGTGGATGTCCTCGCGTTCCTCGTCGTTCTGGGCCTCCTGAAGGGCGGTTTGGAGTTCTTTGATGCGCTCGTTGAGGTCCTGCTGGCGCTGGGCAAGCTCCTTGAGGCGGTTCAAGACCTGAAGTTGCTCGCGCTGTTCGGTGTTCTGCTCGGAAGCCTGGCGCTGAGTTTCGTAGCGGTCCTGCTCGGATTTCAGTTCGAGCTGGTCGAGTTGCTGCTGGCTGACCGCCTGCTGCCCGCGGCCGCTTTGCCGGGCGTTGCGGCTGCGGCTGACTTCGAATTCGTGGGCGGAAAGCTTCAGCAGGGCCTGGTAGGCGGCCTGCTCGGCGGCCAGAGCCTGCGGGAGCGGCGCCGGGGAATTCGTCGACTGCGTGAGCCGGTCCACGGCTTTTTCCATCTGTTCGACAACGGCGCCGATGAGCAACTGGGCTTTCGACTGCGTGGCCTGGGCCTGGATGGCTTCGGCCTGCTCCAGGGCGTTCTGCTGCGAATCGAGGATGACGGGCGAATCCTTGAAGTACTGGGGAGACGGGCTGTTGGAATTTTGGGTGCGCTGGAGCTTCCAGGTCGCGTTGATGATCTGTTTCTGGAGTTCGGCGAGCTTGGCGGCCCGATCCCCGCCCTCCTGCTGTTGCTGCTCGCTCTGAGGACTGTCGCCGGACTGGCCTTCGCGGAAGATTTCGTCGAAAGCCCGGACCTCGGCGAAAAACATGTCGCTCGATGTCCGGCGCACGTTGCCGTCCGGCCCGATGTCGTCGGCCCAAAGGAACCAGGTGATGAGTTCGTCGGGCTGGACCCGGAGTTCTTCGAGCTTGAGCAGGTGGGCGAACGCGCGGCGCTCGTTGGCGGCCGACGCGTTGGTGGAGAGAGAAAGCGTCTTTGCCGCGGCCCCGCCGACCGAGTAGGCCAGCCCGTAGTCGCGCAAACCAAAGTCATCCCAGGCCTCGGCGTTGAAGGCGACTTCTTCGAGCGGCGAAACTTTCTGATCGCCGCGCGGGGCCAGGATCTTCAGCTCGGGCGCGCGGTTCTTGAGCGCCTCGACGACGAACTGCGCGGACAGCTTGTTCGACCGGCCGTCGGCGTCGACGAGTTGGAGTTCGTAGATGGCGCTGGCTGCGACGGGAAACTCTTTCAACGCGGCGAGCGGTTTGTTCGATTCGACGAGGAGCGGGATGACCGATTTGTCCTTGGCGACCAGCCGGGCCGAGGCCACGGGTTTATTGAGTTGGAGAGCTAATTCCAATTTGGAGCCTTCGACGGCGCTGACGCGCCGGGTCTCCTCGATGCGCTTGTCGGGCAGGCCGGTGTAGGCGGGATACTCGATGTGCGCGTCGGAGCGGAGCAGTGCGGGGTAATCGAAGACGGTGACCGCAAAGTCGCGCGTGCGACCGCCGGCAAACTCGACGTGGTACAGGAGGTTCGAGCCGACTTCGCCGATGGCGCCGCCAAAGACCGGATCGGCCAGGTTGCGCACGAGCGGAACGCGGCGGGCCGTTTCGGGGGTGGGCCCGATGACCAGCGTGGCTTCAGGCGGGACCGCGCCCTCGAATCGAGCCAGGATCACCAGCCCGCTCCCGCGCTCGATGGTCGTATCTCCGGGGGTCACGGTGACCCTGTCGGAAAGTGCCGCGGCGCTGCCGTCCTTGACAGGCGATTCCGCCGGAACGCGGTGAAGCTGTACGAGCGCCAGGACCAGCAAAGCCAGCGCGCCGAGTTGGGCGAACTCCGCTCCCAGCAGCCGCGTGTCGGACACCGCGTCGATCCAGGTATGTTTGCGGCTGGCCTCGACCGCTTCGGCGATGACGCGTTCCTGGAGGAAATTCAATTGGCCGGTCGCCGCATCGGGCTGTTGCTCGACGGCGGTCAGCAGCAGCGCGTGCAGTTCGGGATGCTGCAGTTCGATGCGCCGGGCGATGTCGCGGTAGTCCGGCTCCCACCGCCGGATGCGCCGCCAGACCGCGAAAGTCGCCAGACCCGCGACCACGCCGAGCGAAGGCATGAGCCAGGACCACTGCAAGCCCGCGCCGCGCTGAATCGGGACCAGGAGCCACCCCAGCAGCGCCGCCGCGACCCACCACACCGTCAACGCCCGCGCAACTCGGAAACGCCGCTGCCGCTCGGCCACGGGGGCCAGCTGGGATTTCAACAATGGCGCTGTCATGGGCGTCTCAGGCGGCGTCCTGAGTTGTTTTACACCGCCGGGCGGGAAAAGCAATGACGCTTCCTGTAAATCTTGCGGCCAGCCCGTCCACAATTTATGTTTACACTACGGCCCGCGGGCCGATAAACGTCTCAGACTATGTTGTGCTGCGTTTGTAAAGAAAAAGAAGCAAAGGTCCACCTGACGCAAATCGTCGGGGACAAGATGCAGAAAGTGGACTTGTGCGAGCAATGCGCTGCCCAGAAAGGGGTGAACGACCCGCAGGGCTTTTCGCTCGCCGACCTGCTCCTCGGGTTGGGCGCCTCGCAGGAGATGGAGCAAGCCAGCGGCGGTCCGGACGTGAAATGCCCCAATTGCGGCTTCACGCAGGCGGACTTCAAAAAGGCCGGCCGTCTCGGCTGTTCGGAATGCTACGTCACCTTCAGCGAGGGCCTGGACAGCCTGCTCAAGACGATGCACAAAGGCACCAAGCACACGGGCAAGGTACCGCAGTCTCTTCAGCAATCGCGCGATCTCTCGGACAAAATCAGGTCGCTCGAACGCAAGCTGGCCAAAGCCGTGGCGGACGAGGACTTCGAGCAGGCCGCCGCGATGCGCGATGAGATCAAGACCACGCGCGACAAGCTCTCCTCACTCTCCACCTCCTGACGCATGAACATCCACGAGTTTCTCGTCACGCCGGCGGACATCGCCCGCCGCGAAGGGCCGCACAACAAGATCGTCATGTCCAGCCGCGTCCGGCTCGCGCGCAACGTCAAGGGCGCCGCGTTCCCCGGCTGGGCCAAGAAAGCCGAGCGCATCCGCATCCTCGAAGCGCTCCGTCCCGCCATCCAGTCGCTCCCGCAAATGGCCGATTGCTTCAGCGAATCGATGGACAACTTGACGCCGCTGGACAAAAGCATCCTCGTCGAACGCCACCTGATTTCCCGCGAGCACGCCGCCAAGAACGCCGGCAGCGGGCTGGTCCTTAACCGCGACGAGAGTCTTTGTGTGATGATCAACGAGGAGGACCACCTGCGCATGCAGGCCCTTCGCCCCGGCCTTCAGCTCAAGCAGGCCTGGCAGGCCATCGACTCCATCGACACCCGGCTGGAGAAAAAACTCGAGTACGCCTTCAATCCCGAGCTGGGCTATCTCACCGCCTGCCCGACCAACCTCGGCACCGGCATCCGCGTCAGCGCGATGCTGCACCTGCCCGGCCTGGTGCTGGACGAGCAGATCAACCAGATCATTCAGGCCGTGAACAAGCTGGGCCTGGCCGTCCGCGGCCTCTACGGCGAAGGCACCGAAGCGCTGGGCAACGCCTTCCAGGTCTCCAACCAGATGACTCTCGGCGAGAGCGGGGCCGACATCGTCGAGCGCCTCAGCAAGGTCCTCAACCAGATCATCGAGCAGGAGGAAAACGCCCGCGCCAGGCTCCTGGAGAAGAAGCCCAAGTCTGTTTACAACCACATCGGCCGCGCTTACGGCATCCTGGCCAACGCCCACAGCATTTCCTCCAAGGAGACCATGAACCTGCTCTCGCTCATGCGGCTGGGAGTGGACTTCGGTCTCTTCGCAGAACTCGACCGCGCGCTGGTCGATGAGCTGTTCATCGACACCCAGCCCTTCCATCTTCAACGGCGCTACTCGGACAAGCTCAGCGCCGAGGAGCGCGACCTCCTTCGGGCCGACATGCTCCGCGAGCGGCTCAAGACCGTGACCCGCCCAAAGACCAAGCCCCTCCCGCCGGCCGGCGAGAAGAACTGAGCGCGTTGGAGGACGGCGGGCGCACCTCGACAATGCGATGACCGCATGGCGGCTGGTTTGCTCCCTCTCCTCCTCAGAGGAGGAGAGGGTCGGGGAGAGGCGGCCCGTTGAAACCGGAGATTTCCCCTCTCCCCAACCCTCTCCCCGCGCTGCTGGCGCGGGGAGAGGGAGTTACGGAGCATCGCAGTGTCAAGATGCACCCTTGGGCGGCCATCAGCGATTGACCCCTGCCAGCGGAAAGCGCTCCAGCGTCGTGTAGAGGCTTCCGGCAGGGTGAAGCTCGCTTCGGACCAACTCGACCGTCTCGGCACGCCAGCTTCCAACGGCGCGCGCCGCTGTTTCCCCAATGAATCCGTCAATGGTTGACGAGCTGTTCCCGCCAACGCGTCGAACTCGCGCCAGGGTCAGGTGACCGGCAAACCGTTCTTCGGCGGGCTGGCGGGAAAATGAATCCGTCGCCACCAGGATACGGCGGGCGAGTTCGGCCAGCCCTTCCGCTTCATCGCAAATACCCACCCATAGGATGCGCGGCCGGCGTGTGTTCGGAAAGCATCCGAGTCCAGCGACCGACAGTTTCAGGGGCGCCTGCGGTGCGGCTGCCGCGGCCAGCGCGCTTGTCAGGTCATCGAGTCGATTCGATGGAACATCGCCGAGAAAC
>CAZZAQ010000169.1:6865-8296 GCA_964652165.1 uncultured Bifidobacterium sp. | reverse complement strand
CAGCACGGTTTTGAGCGCCAACATCACGCGGGCCATCTCGCCGCTGCTGGCGATGGCCCGTAACGGCCGCGGCGCTTCGCCGGGATTCGGGGCGAATTGGAACTCGATCCGGTCGAGGCCGGAGGCGGCGATTGGAGATTTGAGATTGGAGTTTTCCGAGGCGCTGGTCAGCGCCGCCTCGAAATGGCTTTGCCCGAATCCCAGCGCGGCAAGCTGCTTCTCTACGGCACGGCTCAGTTGCGGAACCAACTTCCGGCGCCGCGCGGAAAGATCCTGGCCGGCGCGGAGGATCCCGGTCTCGAGCTTTTGAAGCTCGCCGTTGAGGCGCGCCAGTTCGACATCACGCTGTTCGAGGCTGGCCAGCTTGCGCGCGGCCCCGGCGCCGAACTCGATCACGTCGGCGAGCGCCGGTCCGTACTTGCGCTTGAGCGATTGGAGAAGATTCAGGCGTTCCTCGAGTTCCTGGAGGCGCGCGGGATCGAGGTCGAGGCGGTCGGCATAGCGCGAAAGGGCGCATTGCAGTTCCTGCAACACGGCCGTCGCCTGCGAGTGGGTCTCGGCGAGCGGCGCGGCGGCGGGATCGAGGCGCTGCAATTCCTGGAGCAGCCGGCCGAGCGCGCCCAACTGCGATTGCGCGGCGTGGTCGTCGTCGGAGAGCAGGCCGAGCGCGGCGCGGGTCAGCTCGAGCAGGCGGGCGGCGTTGCTGGCGCGCTGGTGGTCCGCCTCGATTTGCTCCTCTTCCCCGGGCTGGAGGCGGGCTTCGTTGATCTCGCGAACCTGGAACCGCAGCAGGTCGAGCTGCTGCGCATAGGTTTTCTCATCGACGATGAGCGCGGCCTTCTCCGTTTCGAGCGCGGCGCGGCGGCGGACCAGCTCTCCAAAATTCTCGCGCAAAGGCTGCAAGCCGCCGAACGCGTCGAGGATTGCAAGCTGCCGCTCCGCGTGCAGGAGCGACTGGTGGTCATACGGTCCGTGGATGTCGACGAGCCACTCGCCGGTGCGCGCGAGCGTCTGCAACGTCGTGGGGGAGCCGTTGATAAACTGGCGGTTGGTGCCCGCGGCGGTGAACGCGCGCTTGAGCAGGAGTTGTCCGTCGTCGCACGGCTCGAGGCCGTTTTCGTCGAGGAACGCGGCGAGCGGCGCCTTGAGCTTCCGCACATCAAAGGCGGCCTCGACAGTGCAGCATTCCTCGCCGCCGCGGATGAGCGTGCGGTCGGCCCGCTCACCCAGGACGAGGTTGAGCGCGCCGATGAGGATGGACTTGCCCGCGCCGGTTTCGCCGCTGATGACGTTCAGCCCCGGCTGCAGCTCGAGCGTGAGGTCGGCAACGAGGGCGAGGTTCTTGATGCGGAGCGTGGTCAGCATCGTGAAAAGGTTCGCCCCGACTCTGGCCGGTGTGGTAGCGTGGCGCAAAAGAAAAGTGTGAAGCGG
>CAZZAQ010000169.1:6600-6855 GCA_964652165.1 uncultured Bifidobacterium sp. | reverse complement strand
GCTCAAGAAAAGCTCCAGTGTCCAATTTCCAATGGCTGGCGTGGGGCAAGATTTTGAATTGGAGCTTTGCCCTTGCGACCTGGAGCTTCTCTTGAACTTTGAGCTTTGAACTTGGATCTTCCGATGTCCTTCTCGTTCACCTTCCTCGGCTCCGGCACTTCGCAAGGGGTGCCGATGATTGGCATCGATTATTCGGAAGCGTTTCTGGCGAACCCGAAGAACCACCGCACCCGGACGTCCATTTACGTTGCGGCG
>CAZZAQ010000169.1:0-6555 GCA_964652165.1 uncultured Bifidobacterium sp. | reverse complement strand
CTTGACGCTTTGCTTTTCACCCATTCGCACGCGGACCACATTTTGGGACTGGACGATTGCCGGCGCTACTGCGACCTGCGCGGGCATAAGGCGCTGCCCATTTACGCCAACGAACGCACGATGCGCGACCTCGCGCGCGTGTTCGCTTACGCGTTCCACGACGGGCCATGGCCGAAAGGGTACTTCATCCCCGAGCCGCGTCTGGTGACCGGGCCGTTCGAGGTAGGCGACTTGCACGTGACACCGTTCGATTTGCCGGCTACCTCTTCACACAGGCCGGCCGCAAAAAACTGGCCTACCTGAACGACTGCAAGGCGGTACCGTCGAACGTTGTCGAATCGGTGCGGGGCGTGGAGGTGGCGGTGCTGGACGCGCTGCGGCCCGCGCCGCACCCCACGCACATGTGCCTGGACGAAGCGCTGACCACCGCCCGGCGCATCGGCGCAGGGCGGACCTATTTCACGCACCTGACGCACGACTACGATCACGACAAGGCGCAGGCGGAGTTGCCCGAGGGCGTCTGGTTCGCTTACGATGGGCTGCGCGTGGAAATTCCTTAGCCCGGATATTTCAAAGCTCGCATGAAACATCCACAGCCCGTAGCCGCCGACGTGAGGAGGCGGATGGAACCAACTGCGATACGATTCCGCCTCCTCACGTCGGCGGCTACGGCGCATATAAAACGTCCGGGTTGACCATTGCCAGGCGCTAGCGAATTCACATGTCTCGATTCCTCCTCCGCACGCGCCAAGCGGCTATGCTGGTCCTCCTGGTGGCATTGGGACGACCTGACGCGGCCTGCGCCGGCGGCGGCGGCGAGGAGGTCATCGTCATTTACAATACGCGCGTGCCCGAGTCGAAGCAGGTCGCCGATTACTACGCCCAACGCCGCGCCGTGCCGGCCAACCAGGTGCTCGGTCTTGACCTGCCCGCCGACGAATCCATGACGCGCCAGGAATTCCTCGAAAAACTCCAGGCGCCCCTGCTCAAACATCTCGAGGCCGAAAAACTTTTCACCTACGGCCCGGCGACCAACCGCGTGCCCAACTCGAAGATTTCCGAACCGCCGGTGCGCCGCGTCGTCGGCGCGCGCGTCCGTTATGCTGTCTTGTGCTACGGCGTGCCCGTGAAGATTTCGGCGGACCCAAAACTGGTCGAGGAAGGGGCGGACAAACTGCCCGCCGAACTGCAACGCAACCAGGCGGCGGTCGACAGCCAACTGGCTTGCAGCGCCTCCAGCGAAGGCCGGCTGCCGTGGACCGGGCCGATCTCGAACCCGTTTTACACGGCCACCAACGCGGCCGTGCTGCACCCGACCAACGGCCTGCTGCTGGTCGCCCGCCTCGACGGCCCGTCGGCCGCCATCGCCCGCGGCCTCGTCGACAAGGCCATTGACGCCGAAACCAACGGGCTCTGGGGACGCGCCTACATCGACTCGCGCGGGCTGACCAATGGCGGCTACCGGATTGGAGACGATTGGATGCGCGCTTCGGCGCTCGTCGCGCGCAAGTCCGGCTTCGAGACCGTGCTCGACGAGAAGGAGGCGACGTTCCCCGCCGGCTACCCGATGAGCCACGTGGCGCTCTATCTCGGCTGGTACGACCAACAGGTGTCCGGGCCGTTTACGAACGGGCTGGTCGAGTTCATGCCGGGCGCCTTCGCCTATCACCTCTACTCGTTCAGCGCCCAACGGCTGCGCTCGACGAACAACAGTTGGACCGGCGTGCTGCTCCAGCTCGGCGCGGCTTGCACGATGGGCGCGGTGGACGAGCCGTATCTCACCGGCACGCCCGACCTGTTCATGTTCCTCAGCCGGTTCGCTGGACTGGGGTTTACTTTCGGCGAGGCGGCCTACGCGGGGCTGACCTCGGTGTCGTGGCAGATGACCATCGTGGGCGACCCGCTCTACCGGCCGTTCGGGCAGAACCTGGAAGCGCTGCACAGCAAACTCCTCAAGCAAGGCAGCCCCCTCATCGAGTGGTCGCATCTGCTTGTCGTCAACCGCAATCTCGAATTGAGTTATGGCGTGACGAGCATGCTCGACTACATCCACACGACCGCCCAACCCGCCCGCAGCGCGGTCCTGACGGAGAAAGTCGGCGATCTCTACTGGAGCCAGGGCAGAATGGTCGACGCACTCGACTCTTACGAAGGCGCCCTCAAACGCGGGCCCAGCCCGATGCAACGGCTGCGCCTGCTGCTCAACCTCGCCGATCGCCGGACGCTCTACGGCCCGGACGACGTAGCGCTCGCCTGGCACGAAACCTTGTTGAAGGAATTCCCTGACTACCCGGATCGACCGCGCCTCTTGCGGCAAATGCTCCCCCTGGCCAAGCGGCTGGGCCGGACGAACGTCATCGAACGCTGCGAGAAGGAACTCCTGGGGCTGTCGCCTCCGGCCGCCAATGGCGCGAAACGGCCGTGACGTTCCGTCACGACGCTGAGGATTAGACTTCTTCCTGAAAGGCAAATGGCCTCTGCAAGCCCCAGGTGTGCGCGGACAATTCTCGGGATGAGGAAATTCCTGCCGGCGGTGCCCCGTCTCGATTTATTGAGCACACTTCTCGAAGTGTGCTCTGGTCCGTCAAGCCCGTTCCCCCTATGGAGGGTTTCACGTCGTTCCTCCTGGCAATGATGCCGAGAGGCGTGCCGGGCCTTGAGGACAGAGAAGACGGCGGGAAATGTCCCAACTCCAAGGCCGTGCCGTTCTGTCACGACACGTACCGCGGCTCGAAGAGGGGGCCGTGCCCGTGCTTGCGCAACAGCTCGATGAACTTCGCCACTCCGCGCTTCTCGTCGGCGCCGAGGTGGTAGTGAATGTGCCAACTGAGGTAATCGCGGCGAAACTCCAGGTCGTACTCGGCGCGGCTGGCGATGGTGTAGTCGAGCGTTTCGAGGCCGAACAATTTCGCTTCGCGGAGGGCATGGCGGAGCGGCTTCGTCTCGACGCCGCGGCGCAACGCCCAGACGGCGTAAACGAAGGGCAGCTTCGTCAGCTCGCTCCACTCGGCGCCAAGGTCCCAGATTTGGTGCGCGTGCGCCGCGCGGAGGAAATCCAGCGCGGGATCGCCGATGAGCAGCACGGCGTCCTGCTGCGCGGCGTCCGCATAGCTGGCCAGCGGCAGGAACTCTGGCCTCAGCCCGCGCTCGACGAGGAGCACCTTGAGCAGGGTCACGCTGGTGAGCGACGCGGTGTCGCAGAACACCTGGCGGACCTCTTCGAGCGGCCGACGGTGGGCCAGGAATACGCTCAGGACCTCGCCGAGCGACGCCACCGCGATGCCGTCGAGCACGTCGTACAGGTCGTGGAACAAAACTTCGGTGACGCTGACCAGCGCGGCGTCGAGTTCGCCGGCCCGGAGCATCTCGGCCAGCCGGGCGGGCGTGGCGAAGACGACCTGGTCTTCGATGCCGCGCGTGAGCGGGACAGCGTTAAGGTATTTGACCGAGCCAACTCGGCCGGGCGGCAACGCGATGGCCTCCAGGTCGCGCTCGCGCTGCCGCGTGACCACGGTCTTCTCGCGCTCGACGCGCCGGGCGAGGTCGGCGGCGGATTCCGGCATCGCCATGCGCAGTTCGGATGCGCCGTCCGGCGAATTCATGCGTATCATAGTTGGCGGAATTGTTCTTCGCTCAGGCCGGACTACTTCAAGATCGCTCGAAAGGTGCCGCTCGGAACGTCGCCTGGGTGCATTGCCACGTAAGTCTGGCGTCCGTCAGGATTCCGCAAGACAACATGGGAGCCGGACTGCCGTTTGAAGACGAAGCCGGCACGCTGCAATTTCGCGAGAATCTCACGCGCCTTGTAGGGCATCGTCGGGAACTTCGAGAGTGGAGAAGAGCGTCTCGGCGGGCGCGCTGACTTTTTCGCCGTTGGCGCGCTTTTCCATGATCCACAATCGGAGCAAATCCGCGGCGGCCTGTCGCGCGCCTTCAACTCCCAGGCCGTGCGTGGTCAGGCCCAGGCTGGGAACGTGCGTGTAGTAGTAGCCGGGGGCAAAACCGGCCTCCTGCACCTTTTCAAACACGACACTGAAGTTCATGGCGGATAAGTAACGCCTGCCCGCTCCGGCCGTCAAATTCCATTACGGCGGGCACAATTTCATTCACGCTGTGGCGAGGTTGTCTTCGAGGACTTTCGAGCGGGCGCCGCCATCGGCTCCTTCGACGGGCGGCGGTCCATCCCACACTTTGATCGGCTCGTAAAAGGTATTTCGCTGCACCGGCTCGCGGCCGGCTTCGCGGATGGCTTTCACCATGTCGGCTTCGGTCTGGAGTTGCGGCGTCTGGCTTCCGGCCATGTGGAAGATGTGTTCCTCGATGATCGTGCCGTGGAGATCGTCCGCGCCGTAGCTGAGGGCGACTTGCGCCAGCTTCAGCCCCAGGCCGACCCAATAGGCGGTGATGTGATTGAAGTTGTCCAGATAGGCCCGGCTCACGGTCAGCGTGCGCAGCGCGTCGAACCCGGTGGGCGGATGCTCGACGGGGACCGCGTTGTTCTCCGGCTGGTAGGGCAGCGGGACGAATCCGGTGAACCCGCCCGTCTCGTCCTGAAGTGCGCGAAGCTGGCGCAGATGGTCCACGCGATCGGCGAGCGATTCGACGTGGCCGAAGAGCATCGTGCAGGTGCTCCGCCCGCCCATGCGATGCCAGGCGCGATGCACGTCGAGGTATTCCTCGGCGCTCTCCTTCCCGCGCGCAATGGCGGAACGGACTTCCTTGCGGAAAATCTCCGCGCCGCCGCCGGTGAGCGAATCGAGCCCGGCGGCCTTCAGTTCGGCGAGCACGTCGGGGAACGGTTTCTTGGCCAGCCACGCGAGATGGAGGATTTCAATCGCCGTGAAGCATTTCAATTGCAGCCTTGGGGTAGCAGCCGACGTAAGGAGGCTCTGACTTTTTTCGCCCGAAGCAGAATGAGCCTCCTCACGTCGGCTGCTACTTGTGTTCAGGGCGCTCAACGCTTTCACCATGTCCACGTAGTAGCTGAACGGCAGTGACGGGTGCAGGCCTCCGACAATGTGCAGCTCGGTGATGCCGAGTTTGAGCGCCTCGCGGGCCTTCTCGACCATCTGTGGGACAGTCAGCTCGAAGCCGTCCGCGTCGCGCTTCTTCCGCGCGAAGGAGCAAAACTGGCAGGAGAGAATGCAGTAGTTCGAGTAGTTGATGTAGCGGTTGACGATGTAGCTGGCGCGGTTGCCGACCTTGCGGGCGCGCGCGAAATCCGCGATGGCGCCGACGGCATTGAGGTCTTTGCTTTCGAAGAGGCGCAGCGCGTCCGCTTCGGAAAGGCGCTGGCCGGCGACGACTTTATCGTACAGGTCGCGAAGCTCGCTCTTTTGGAGGAAGAAATTCACTTTAACCACGGATGAACACGGATGGACACGGATTAGCGACACGTAGGGAAAGCCGCCTTGGAGAACGCGTGATCGCACGACAACATGCGAGCTTCATGGAAGAAACTCGCGCCGCCGCGATTCTGAATCCGTGTCTATCCGTGTTCATCCGTGGTTAAGACAATTCACCGCCCCGCCCGGAGGAACCCCGGGAACGCAACCGCCGCCACCGTCACGGCCAGGAACGTCATGCTGACAACGGCGTTGAGCTTGAAGAAGGCGGTATTGATCCACTTCAAGCTCCGCTTACGCGCCAGCCAGTGCTCCACCAACAGGCAGCCGAGGATGAAGACCAAGCCTGCGAAGTATGCCACATTGAATCGGCAAAGCAACCCGAGCACCGCCAGCAGCCCCCACATCAGCAAGTGCGCCAGAAACGCCGCGGTCAGCGCGACCTTCGGCCCCCACGCGACCACCAGCGAACGCAGCCCCGCGCGCCGGTCGAATTCGAAATCCTGCAACGCATAGATGATGTCGAAACCGACCAGCCAGAACACCACCGACACCGCCATCACGATCGGGATGAGCGCCGTCGTCTTTCCCAACAGCGGCTCGAACGAAAACCCGCCCGTCACCGCCAGCCACGCGCCCAGCGGCGCCAGCGCCAGCGCGACGCCGAGGAAAACGTGCGTGTAGTTCGTGAACCGCTTCGTAATTGAATAAAAGCAAACGACCGCCAACGCAACGGGCGAGAGGTAGAAACAGACCGGATTCAGAAACCAGCTCGCGACGATCAGCCCCGCCCCGCTCAGCGCCCATAGCGTCCAGGCGCTGGCCAGGGTGATCTGGCCCGTCGGCAAGTGGCGCATCGCCGTGCGCGGGTTGGCCGCGTCGAACTTGCGGTCCACGATCCGGTTGAACGCCATCGCGCACGTCCGCGCGCAGACCATCGCGGCGAGGATGAGCAGGAATTTATCCAGCCCCGGCCAGCCGCGATTGTCCCGCGCCGCGATGGCCATCGAGGCCAGCGCGAACGGCAGGGCGAACACGGTGTGGGAGAATTTGACGAACTCGCCCCACTTGCGAAGGGTGCCAAACACCCGCCCGTTATCGGGCCAGTCCCGGCCGCTCGTCAACGCGCATCCTGTTGGCGACCAGTCCCTGGGTGCATCCCATTTTCTGCGCAGGTCAGGCCAAACGAACCGCCTGACCCCTCACCCCG
>CAZZAQ010000168.1:1846-8306 GCA_964652165.1 uncultured Bifidobacterium sp. | reverse complement strand
CGCGCATACACCCCGCTGAAGCGGGGTGCTAATGAGATCGGCGCTTCGACGAACACTGCGACTGTGAAATCTCCGGGTTAGGCCGTGGTCCGCTTGGCCGCGAGCAGTGCTGCTTCGTCCCGCACCAGCGCGTTCCAAGCGACAAGGCCTGTAACGACCGCGATTGCCGCGACGCCCAAATATGGCCAACTCGGGTGCTTGTCGTAAAGCAAACCCGCCACAGGCGGACCGATCACGCGCGCGAGACTCCCGGCGCTTTGCGCCACGCCAAGCGTCGCGCCTTGTTCGTGAGCGGGCGTGAGGATGGAGAGCAAACCGAACAACGGTGGCCGGGTCAGCCCTGAACCCACCGCCAGCCAAGCCGCGACAAAGAACAGCGCCAGCCACGGCAGGCCCGCCTTGCCGAACAGCACGCCCAATGTCAGGCGCGCGTCGCCGTGAATGAAAGGCAGCGGCGCCATGCTCAGGCCAAAAATCAGCAGGCTTCCCGCGATCAGTCGCGGCTCGCCGAACTCTTTTACCATTCGGCCAATCGGCCCGCCCTGCACGAGCGCTCCGATGACCCCGCAGAAGCCAAACAAGACCGCGTTGGCCGCCGCCGACGAGTCGTGGTCGAGTTTGAAGTTGCGCTGGATCAGCAACCCGAGCGTGCTCTCGAAGCAGGTGAAGCCGAGCGTGGCCAGGAAGAACACCAAAACGAGCAGGCCGACCTTTGGCTGGGCAATCGTGTGTCGGAACTGCTCCAGCCTCGCGCGCCGCGCCGCGGGCGTTGCGCCCGGCTTCCAACTCTCCGGCAGACGCGCGCACGCGGCCAGGAAGTTTGCCGCGCAGATGCCCGAGGCCACCCAGCCGGGGCCCGTCGCGCCGAACGCCCCTTGGGCTATCACCGCCAGCGCCGGCCCCACGATGAACCCCAGCCCGAAGGCCATGCCGATCAATCCCATCTTCTTCGAGCGTTCCTCCGGCGAGGTAATGTCGGCGATGTACGCCTGCGCCACCGTGATGTTCGCCCCGCAGATCCCGGCGAAGACGCGCCCGGCCAGAATCATTCCGAGCGCCGCCCGCCCTTCCATCCCCGAACCGATGGCGAACAGCGCGTAGGACACCGCGTTGCCGGCCAGGCTGACGAGGAGCACCGGCCTTCGCCCCACGCGATCGCTCCACGCCCCCCACAGCGGCGCGAAGAGAAACTGCATCAGCGAGTACGACGCCATCAACACGCCGACCAAGAGGCCCGACGCGCCAAATTTGCTGCTGTAGACCGGCAACAACGGCAGCACGATGCCGAACCCAATCAGGTCGATGAACACCGTGAAGAAAATGATCGCCTGCGAAGGTTTTTTCATGTGCGTTTGTGGTAGAACCACCACTCGAACAGCAACACCGCCAGCCCCGCCAGCGCGATCCAGCGCCACAGCTCCAGATTCGCCCGCTTGAGGGTGGTCGCGGCCACCTTCGCGTATTTGCCGACGGCGATTTCTTCGCGCGGGGCAATGTTGCTCTCGTTCGAATCCATGAGGTTGACGCAGAAGGTGACCTCGTTGGTGCCGGCCTTCGCGCGGTAAACGCCCTGCCGCAACGTGTCGCCAATGACGACCTCGCGGGCGCCGGCTTCGATGTCGAGCGGGCGGGTCTTGCCATCGGGAAGTGTGAGTTGGCCGCTAGCGACCTTTTGCGCCAGCGGCCAGCGGAACGCACTGCCGGGCTGGATCAGAAGCTGGCTGGAGCTGGCGCCAGCGGGGTTGAGCCAGTCCACAGCGTTGACCATGAAAATCGGGTAGCTGATTCGCAACGGCCAATTGCTTTCCAGCGGGTCGAACCCAATCCATATAATGCGCTGGCGGTTGATTTCACCGGCGATGATGAGCGGGGTCCGCGGCGAGTCGACAAGCGTGAAACCCCACGTCGCCGGCTTGACCGCGAAGCTTTCGGCAATCTGCACGTTGTCGAAGTTGACGAAGCGCAGCAGGGGATGCGTGTTCTTCCAGTCGACGATGACCGGCGTCTTTACCGTGTCCCAGGCCGGGAACCAGTTGGTGCTGGCGACGTGGATGGCCAGGATATTGGCCCGCGGCCAGAAGGCGGGGATGACCTCGTCGAGCACCACGACGTCGAACTCTTCGGCGGCGTCGGTCAGTTGTGGGACGGTCGAGAGAAGGACGTTGGGGGCGCCGCGCAGGCCTTTGGTGAGAATGTTGTTGCCCCGGCTGACGAGCAGGACTTTCACCGGCTGCGGCACGAGGCTGACGACGCTGGCCTGGTCGTCGGCGGCAAGGTCATCCTTCGCCGAGAGCCGGACGGTGAAGACGCCGTCATTGGTTTGCGGCGCGGTGAAGATGAGGAGCTGCGTATTGGTGGGCGCGAGCGTGACGGGGCGCGACTCGATAGTCCGGCCGTCGAAGAGCAATTCGACTTCGGCGCCCAGGTCGTTCGTCGAGAAATTGGCGACGCTGGCGAAGATGGCCCGTTCGCTGGCGTTCTCCGGATTGGCGCGTGCGTCGATCCGGACGATGCCGGCGTTGTTCCGGCTGACACCAATGCGGTGGTAGATGAGCGGGAGGTTTTTGTTGGCCAGTTCGTCCAGGTCGTTGGCGGCGCCGTCGCTGAACAGATGGATCTCGCCGGAGGTGACCGTTTCTTCGCCCTTCTTTTCGAAGGTGAAGGCGCCGGCGGTCTTGAGAGCGTCGGCCAGGCGGGTCGGGGCGTCGGAAGGCTCGCAGGAATTGAGCGCGCGGCGGAGGGCGGATTTATCGGTGGTGGGCGATTGCTTGACCTCGGTGGTCGCGCCGGCCAGGAGCACCATCATCTGTTCGCCGTCGCGCAGTCCGTCCACCCACTGGAGCGCCTCGGCGCGGGCTTTCTCGAAGCGGCTCGGTTTTTCGTCCGTTGCCTGCATCGAGGCCGAGCCGTCGAGGATGAGCACGCGCAGGCGGCTCTCGCTGGCGTTGCCCTTGAAGAACGGCCGGCTGAGCGCAAAGACGACCAGGGTCAGCATCAGGAGCTGGAGGAAGAGCAGCCAGTTTTTCCGGAGACGCTGGAAGGGCGCGTTGGCCTGCGTCTCGGCGAGGAATTTCTGCCAGAGCAACGTGCTCGAAACGAGCTTCACCACCCGCTTGCGCTTGAGCAGGTAGAAGACGATCACGACCGGCAGCGCCAGCGCGAAGACGAACGCTTCAGGCGAGAGGAAGTTCATGCCGGAATTTGGACACCGCAAGCGGCGCGGAGTCCCGACTGACGGTCGACATACGGATCGAACACGAAAGCAGCGTAACCGCGCCGGGAATCAACACAAGCCGCTTGTGCGGGGGCGCGATCCTCGGCCAGATCCTGGCGGCCTTTTCAGTGCCTGTTTAGCGTAGCTGCGACCGTGAGGTCGCGGGACGGGAACGCAGAAGGTTGGGTAATGGCGTCGCTTTCCCTCCCGCTTGAGAATTCAGTGTGCGACCTCACGGTCGCAGCTACACTAAACAGATACCCTTCTCGTGCCAAACTGCTGCATTGCAGCCGGCCGGCCGCTCGGCTAGGTTGGGCCTATGAAAGGCTGGCGGCCATTGGTGGCGGCAGGGCTGTTGTTCGGGCCAGCGTGGAGTCTATTCGCCGGGACGGTGGCTGTCATTAAGATCCAGGGTGCCATCGGCCCGGCCACCAGCGGTTACATTTCCCGCGCGCTTCGGCAGGCAGCCGCGCAATCCTCCGAATGCCTCATCATTGAACTTGACACCCCCGGTGGCTTGCTCGAAACCACCAAGCAAATCGTGCAGCAGTTTTATTCCGCGCCTGTGCCGACCGTGGTTTATGTCGCGCCGGCTGGAGCGACGGCGACGAGCGCCGGCTGTTTCATCACGCTGGCGTCCGACGTCGCTGCCATGATGCCGAACACCAGCATCGGCGCGGCACACCCGGTGGTCAGCGGCGGTGGCAGTGCAGAAAAGATGGACGACGTCATGAAGAAGAAGCTGGAGAACTATGCCGCCAGTTATATCGAGGGCATCGCCACCAGGCGCGGGCGCAACGCCGAATGGGCCAGGGAATCCGTCCGTAACAGCGCCAGCATCACCGCCGAGAAGGCGCTGGAACTGAAAGTCGTCGAGATTATCGCCAAAGACATGCCCGATTTGCTCAGGCAACTCGACGGTCGCAAAGTTAACGAACGCGTCCTCCGAACGGCTGCGGCCGGAGTAATCGAAATCCCCATGTCCACCCGCGAAAAGGTGTTCCAGGTATTCGGACATCCGGAAGTGATGTTGATCCTGATGCTCATCGCGATGTACGGCATCATCGGAGAGCTGAGCAACCCGGGCGCGATTTTTCCGGGAGTCATTGGCGCGCTGGCGCTCGTTCTGGCGCTCTACCTGGGCGCCGTGCTGCCCGTCAACATCGCCGGCGTCGCCCTCATCGTACTGGCCGTCGCGCTGTTCACCGTCGACGTCTTCGCCCCCACGCACGGCGTGCTCACGGTGGGCGGCATCGTGGCGTTTTTTCTCGGCGCGTTGATGCTGTTCGATG
Source organism: uncultured Bifidobacterium sp. (assembly GCA_964652165.1). GTDB lineage: Bacteria > Verrucomicrobiota > Verrucomicrobiia > Limisphaerales > JADJPG01 > DASTLJ01. Next base: position 3,800 of record CAZZAQ010000168.1, on the reverse strand, counting down.
AGCCGGCCTTTCGCTTGTCCTGGAAGTTCGTCCTGCCGGCCACACTGCTGACGGCCGCCTTCTTCGCCTTCGTCGTCGGCGCGGGCCTTCGCGCGCAGTTCCTGCCCGTCAAAGCCGGGGTCCAAACGATGCTCGGCAAGACCGCCCCCGCCCTCACGCGCATCGACGCCCGGAGCGGCAAGCTGTTCGTCGAAGGCGAATATTGGGACGCCCTGAGCGATGTGCCGATCGAGGCAGGCCAGCCCGTGAAAATCGTCCGCATCGACGGATTGACTTTGAAAGTAAAACCCAAACCCCAGGAAACCTGATATGGATCCGATTCAACGATTGATCAACTTGCTGGCCTGGCTCATGCCCGCGGCCTTGCTGGCGGCCATCCTCCTTCCGTCGGCCGTCCGCATTCTGCGCGAATACGAGCGCGCCGTTGTCTTCCGCCTCGGCAAGCTGCTTCGCGCCAAAGGGCCGGGCCTGGTGCTGCTCATCCCCTTCGTGGACCGGATGGTCCGCATGGACCTGCGCGTCGTCACCATCGACGTGCCCAAGCAGGAAGTGATGACGCGCGACAACGTGCCCGTGACCGTCGATGCCGTCGTTTACTTCCGGGTCGTCGAGCCGGAGGCGGCCGTGGTGAAAGTAGAGAACTTCCTCAAAGCCACGTCGCTCATCGCGCAAACCACGTTGCGCAGCGTGCTCGGCCAGGCCGAATTGGATGAACTGCTCTCGCAACGCGAGAAGATCAACCTCACCCTTCAGGGAATCATCGACCGCCAGACCGAGCCGTGGGGCATCAAAGTCACCGCCGTCGAGGTCAAGGACATGGTGTTGCCCGAGGGAATGAAACGGGCGATGGCCAAACAGGCCGAGGCCGAGCGCGAACGCCGCGCCAAGATCGTCAATGCCGAAGGCGAATACCAGGCCGCCGAAAAAATGGTCCAGGCCGCCGCCATGATGAGCGCCCAGCCCATCGCCCTCCAACTGCGCTTTCTTCAGACCATGCGCGAGATCGCCAGCGAACATAACACGACGACTTTCCTGCCCGTGCCGATCGATCTGTTCAGCCCCTTCGCGAGAAAGAGCGCCGATGATTTGGGGAAGAAGTGAGGTGGCTCGCTCTCTTTTCAGCGGAACGCCTGCGGCCCGGCTGAAAGTGCGACGCAAGACAGGAGATGAAGCATGCGGCGGATTGCCACCGTTCGCGAAACCGCAGGCTGCTGTCCGCCACGCCGCCCGTTGGAGGTCATCGCACGAATGTGCTGGAACCTTAAATCCGTCATCGGTTCGCTACTAAGAGCGATCGGAGGCACCTGTTTGCATTGGGCTGTTTCATCCCTGGTTAGGCCGCAGTGTCAGTCTGTAACCCATCTTTCGTGCTGAATGACTTTGTTGTCTGGGCCAATCCAAACAGAAACCATGTCGTAGTCTCCGCCATTCTTGGCGCGTGAAAAGGATAGAGTCTCGATCTGCAACTCGGAATTTGTGCCGTAATGCCGCCTCACGCTCTCGTCGCGCAAAGCCCACACTGGATAGTTCATGAGTGTGGATGTCTGGTGCGGCGCGCCAAGCAAATCGACAACCGTGGCGCGAGGCACGCCGACCGCCACCTGAGCGTATCGCTGAACAGTGAAGCGAGACGAGTACACGGTATTCCGTAGCCCGATGAAGTCATGAATTGGACCCAAAAGGAGCACAGGACTCGCGAGAACGATCAGCACCGGCAGCACAAACAGAATTGGGAGAAGCCTTTTCATGCGCATTGAGCGGCCTAACAGGAATTCGGCCAAAGGCTGGTTTGGCCTAGCGTGTCTCATTAGCACGCAGTTTAGGCTCGTTTGGCTGCGAATGGCAAGCAATCCATTGGCCGGCCCCAAATCAGCTTTCGAAGGGCATCCCCTGGATGAATCCCAAAGGGATTCCGCAACGAAGCCCAGGGTTGCGAGGAACGAGCTACCCTGGG
>CAZZAQ010000168.1:0-1836 GCA_964652165.1 uncultured Bifidobacterium sp. | reverse complement strand
AGGCGCGAAAAACATCAACCCCAACGGGGTTGCGGCTGCGCGGCATGTACTCAGTGGAGACGAAACCCCGTTGGGGTTTTGGGTATTCTGACGGTTGTCCCAGGGTAGCTCGGTCCGAGCCGGACTGGCCAACCTCGCAACCCTGGGCTTTGAGACGCAATCCCGTTGGGATTGGCCGACGCTCGTTCAAAAGCTGATTACTGATTACTGATTACTGAACACTCCGCCTTCACCCCCCTAACCAGTGAAACCCTCCGCCATCCGTCTCTTCATCAAACCCAACTGCGGCTGGTGCCACGAAGTCATGGATTGGCTCGAAGCTCGCGGCATCGACTACGAACGGCTCAACGTGAGCGCGGACGACGCGTCGTTCCAGGAGATGGTCCGGCTTTCCGGGCAGTCGCTGGCGCCGGTGATCGACGTGGACGGCGAAGTGCTCGCGGATTTTGGAGCGGACGAACTGGAGGCATGGTGGAAGGAAATGGGCTTCCAACCGGCGTGAGTACAGTGAGAGAATTCTCCCAAGCAAATCTTTGCGCATTGAAGCCCCCAACCCCGGTAGGGACGCGCTGCGGCGCGTCCTGGCCGACCGGCAGGTCGGCCCTACCAGGTTCATGGGGAGGATGCGCGCTCTGATGAGCATCGCCCAATCAGTTTTGCCAGTGCCGAGCAAGGCGCGTCCGCGCCTCCCGGAGTGGCTGCGCCTGCGCCTGCCGACGAGCAGCACGTTCGCGCAGACGGCCAATCTCATCGGCGACCTGCGCCTGCACACGGTTTGCGAAAGCGCCCGCTGCCCGAACCATTGGGAGTGCTGGAGCAAGGGCACGGCGACGTTCATGATCGCCGGCGACCGCTGCACACGCGCGTGCGGCTTCTGCGCCGTGAGCACCGCCCGGCCGCTGCCGCTGGAGGCGGACGAGCCGAGTCGCGTCGCGGAGGCCGTCCGCAGAATGCAGCTCAAGCACGCCGTCATCACCGCGGTGGCGCGCGATGATCTCGCCGATGGCGGCGCGGAACATTTCCGTCAAACCCTCGAAGCCGTGCGCGCGGCCAATCCGGGCATCGTCCTCGAAGTGCTCGTGCCCGATTTCCTCGACCGCGATGAGTCCATCGACACGGTGCTCGCCGCCGACCCGCACATCTACAATCACAACCTCGAAACTGTCCGCCGTCTCACGCCGAGTGTGCGCCATCGCGCGACCTACGACCGCTCTCTGAGCGTGCTGTGCAAGGTGAAGGTAAAGCGCGGCAACCGGATCTACACCAAATCCGGGCTCATGCTCGGCCTGGGCGAGCGGGAGGACGAGTTGTTGGGCGCGATGGAAGACTTGCGCCGGGCGCAGTGCGACATCCTCACGCTCGGCCAATACTTGCAGCCCACGCTGCGGCACCTGCCGGTGGTCGAGTTCATCCCGCCGGCGAAGTTCGACGAGTACGGCGAGCGCGCCCGGGAGCTGGGCTTCGCCCACGTTGCCAGCGGGCCGATGGTGCGCAGCTCGTACCACGCGGACGATTTTTCGCCGGAAGCGCCTGGCCGGCGGTTCCTTGAGTCGCCGACGACGCGAGAAGGTGGACCGCCTCCTTACGTCGGCGGCTACTTTCGCTAAATCACGTAGTCGAGCGGGCTGGCGTGCTCGCCTTGAAGCTTGCGCACGCGCTCGCAGAGCTGCGCGAGCGTGACGTTTTCCAGAATCTTCACGATGGCGTCGCGCACCTCCTTCATCACGCTGCGGATGCCGCACTTCTCCTCGTCGGGACAGGAGCATCGCTCGTAATAGCGGGCGCTCACGCAACTGACCGGCGCCAGCGGGCCTTCGATGTAGCGGATGACTTCGG
>CAZZAQ010000167.1:0-8317 GCA_964652165.1 uncultured Bifidobacterium sp. | reverse complement strand
TTCCCCACCTGTTCATTTGACTGGGCGCAAATCGCGCCGCTGCTCGAACCGCTCCGCAAGCTGCTGCTGTTCGATTTTCTGGGCTTCGGCGACTCCGACAAGCCGCAGCGCCACAACTACAGCCTCTTCGAGCAGGCCGACATCGTAGAAGCGCTGTGGCGGCAGTTCGCAATCGAGCGCACGGGAATCGTCGCCCACGACTATGGCGTCACCGTGGCGCAGGAACTGCTCGCACGGCAGAGTGCCGGCAAGCTGGCGGCGCAAGTCGAGAGCGTGACTTTTCTCAACGGCGGCGTGTATCCCGGCTTGCACCGGCCGCTGCGCATCCAGCGCATGCTGGCCAGCCCGGTGCTGGGGCCCATCGTGAACCTGTTCGTCAGCGAGCAGACCTTTCGCCGCAACTTCCGCGCCATCTTTTCGCGGCAACACCCGGTTTCAGACGCCGAACTCGGCGAGCACTGGCAGGCCATCACCCGCCGTGACGGCCTGCGCAATTACCACCGCCTCATCCGCTACATGCGCGAGCGCATGGAGCACCGCGAGCGCTGGACCAGCGCCATGGAATCGAGTTCAGTCCGGCTGCAATTCCTGTGGGGAATGCAGGACCCGATCTCCGGTGCGCCCATGGCCGCGCACATCCGTGAGCGCATGCCACAGGCGGAGTTGGTTGCGCTGGAGGATGTGGGGCACTATCCGCAGTTGGAAGTCCCGCAAACCGTCGCGCGGAGTATTATTCAGGCAAACGCCGCGCTTGCGAACGGCATCTAACCTGCGCAAGGCAGGAATTCGTTGAGTTCCACCCATTTCTCATTTCGGAGGTACGTGCAATGGCAGGGAAACTGATGGCATTCGTTTTGGCAGCATCGCTCGTCGCTTTTGCGCAGGGACGCAGCGGAAGTGCCGGACGCCCCGCCGGTGCAGGTGGCGGCCCGCCGTCCAGCGCAGGCCAGCCGGCTGACGCAGGGCGCCCGGCGGACGCGGGACGTCCTGCCGACCCGGGGAAACCGGCGGACCTGCCCAAGCCCGGCTCCGAGCAAGGGAAGCCGCAGGCTCAGCAGGCGCTGAAGGAATCGCAGATCAACAGCGGCGCCTTCCGCATGCTGCAGGAAAAGACCGGCAAGTCCTCCGCGGAACTGCAAGAGATGTACGCCTCCAGCGGGGCCAAGAACTTCGGGCAGTTCGCCTCGGCGGTGATGGTGGCGAAGAACCTGGACCTAAATACCACTGCCGTCCTGGAAGGCCTGAAGACCAAGAGTCTGGGCCAGACGCTGAAGGACCTGGGCGTATCCGACCAGACTGCCAGCGCAGAGATTGCCAAGGCCAAGAAACAAAGCAAGGAAGCCAATAAGAAGAAGAGCTCCTGAAAGCTGCAACACAAACCAGCAAAAGGCCCGGCCCTTTCGGCCGGGCCTTTGTTTCTTAAAGCCTGTAACAAAGCCCTCCCCGAGATTCGCAGCGGCCCAACGTCCGGTAAGGCCGTTATCCGGACATTGAGCTTCACCACGATTGAGCGGTTTGGAATTTGGAAGGCTCCCTGGGTCAATTAGCCTTTGTGGGCTAGGTTTTTCAGGGTAAAATCCGCGCACTTTCAGGGGTGGGCGGATGGGTCTTTGTGTCGGAACCCGACTCGGTCCGCGCCGGCGGCATGGGCGAGGTGTATCGCGCGCGCGACACGCGCCTCGACCGCACCGTTGCGATTAAGGTTCTGAATTCGGCGCTGTCTGCCAGCCCGGATTTAAAGGCGCGTTTCGAACGCGAGGCCCGGGCCATCTCGCAACTCAATCACCCGCACATCTGCACGCTGCACGACGTTGGTACGAGCGAGGGCACCGACTTCCTGGTGATGGAGTTCCTGGAAGGGGAAACTCTTGCGCAGCGGCTGGAGAGAGGCCCGCTGCCGATCAAGCAGGCATTGACGATCGGGATGGACATCGCCGACGCCTTGGACAAAGCCCACGGTGCGGGGATCGTGCATCGCGACGTGAAACCCGGCAACGTCATGCTGACAAACTCGGGGGCGAAGCTGCTGGATTTCGGTTTGGCCAAGCCGGCGACGGCAGCCCACGGCGCCGCAGCCGCTGCGGGCGGTGGAACTACTCCCTCATCGCCCACTATGAGCGTAGCCGCAGCGAACGATTCCGCGCCGCAACTTACAGGCGTTGGCGCTTTCATCGGCACCTTGCAGTACATGTCGCCGGAACAGGCGGAGGGAAAGTCGATCGACTCACGCTCGGACGTGTTCTCGCTGGGCGCGGTGCTGTACGAAATGTTCAGCGGCAGGCGCGCGTTCGGCGGCGATTCGCAAGTGTCGACCCTCGCCGCCCTGCTGCGCGACCAACCTTTCCCGTTGAAGACCGTACGGCGCGAAATCCCGGAGGGCGTGGAGCGCACGGTATTCCGCTGTCTGGCCAAAGATCCTGAGGCGCGCTACGCCAACGCGGGCCAGGTACGTGACGCGCTGGCTGAGTGCCAAGCGCGCCTCGCAGGTCGCGGACTTTCAGCGGCAGCGGTCTTCCGCCGGCCAGGCATGGCCGCAACCGTGGCCTCGGCAGTGATGCTCGCAATCGCGCTGGGGGGGTGGTGGTGGGTGCGTCAATCCCGCGCGCGATGGGCGCGCGAAGTTGCGCTTCCGGAGATACGCCGCCTCATTGACCAAGGGAAGATGTATCCCGCCTTCGAATTGTTCAAAGCGGCGGCTCGCGCCATTCCCGATGATCCCGAGGTCGCCCGACTGCGCGGGCAGGTCACATACACGGCAGCCATCCGCTCGACGCCCGCCGGCGCCGAGATCTCCATTCGCGATTATCTCAATACGAACACACCGTGGAAGCGCGTGGGAACCACGCCCATCGAGCGACTTGAGCTTCCGATCGCATCCCTCCGGATGCGAGTGACAAAGGCCGGGTTTGAGACGTTGGACGTCCATTCTATTTTCCAGAGAGATGCCGGCCTGACGCTCGAGCCGGCCGGCACACGGCCGGCGGCAATGGTGAGGGCTGCGGGCGGCGCCGTGCAGTTTGCGCTTGGACCGCGGGTCGACCTCCAAGACTACTGGCTGGACACATACGAGGTCACCAATCGAGCCTACAAGGCGTTCGTGGACGCCGGAGGGTACCGCAGGCGGGAGTTCTGGAAGCAGCCGTTCCTCGAGAACGGGCGGGAGTTGTCATGGGAAGAAGCCATGACCCGGTTCCGAGATGCGACCGGGCGACCGGGACCGGCCACGTGGGAACTGGGCTCGTATCCGGAGGGTCACGGCGAGTATCCGGTAAACGGTGTGAGCTGGTACGAAGCGGCTGCTTATGCGGAGTTTGCCGGCAAAAGTCTGCCTACGGTTTATCACTGGCGTCGCGCGTCCGGCGGAACCTTCGGTACTGACATTGCGGTCATGAGCAACTTTGCGGACCAAGGGCCGGCGCCGGTGGGGCGCTTCCAAGGCGTCGGCCCCTTCGGAACCTACGACATGGCGGGGAACGTCAAGGAGTGGACTTTTAACGAGGGACCCGGCGGACGGTACATTCTGGGCGGGGCGTGGACCGATCCCTTGTACGGGTTCGGAAATTCCGATGTACAGGACCCATTCAAGCGCCTCCCGACCTTCGGCTTCCGCTGCGCGCGCTATCCGCACCCGCCGCCGGAGGAAGCGACCCGACCCGTTAAAGGGATCATTCGCGATTATTCCCTGGAGAAGCCAGTCAGCGACGAGGTGTTCGCCGCCTACCGCAGCATCTACGCCTATGATCGAACGGAGCTCGACCCCAGGCTCGAGCGCACCGACAACAGCGCTCCGTATTGGCGGGTGGAGCGGGTCAGCTATCGGGCCGCGTACGGTAACGAGCGCATCCCGGCAATCCTGTTCCTTCCCAAGAACGCATCGCCGCCGTACCAATGTGTCATTTATTTCCCCGGTTCCGACGCGCAAAATCGCCGCTCCAGCGAGGATCTGGGCATCGACCTGCTGACCATTGATTTCGTGATCCGCAGCGGCCGCGCCGTTCTGTTTCCCGTTTATCGCGGCACGTTCGAGCGCGGTATCGGCGACTATGAGAGCGGATCTAACATCGAGCGCGACCTGATCATCGAGTGGACCAAGGAGGTCAGTCGCTCCCGCGACTACCTGGAGACGCGGGCGGACATCGACCACGCGCGGGTCGCCTATTACGGCTTCAGTTGGGGCGCGCTGCTTGGTCCGATCTACACCGCGGTCGATCCACGGTTCAGGGCCAGCATCCTGCTTTCCGGCGGCCTGGACTACGTGAAACGGCCCCCGGAGGTGGAGACCATCAACTTTGCACCGCGCTCTGCGGTCCCGACGCTCATGGTCAACGGCCGTTACGATTTTCGGTTTCCCTACGAGAGCTCGCAGCTCCCGCTTTTCAATTTGCTGGGTACACCCACAGCGGACAAAGCACATACGCTTAGCGAGGACGGCCATGTCCCGGCGCGGAACGCAATGGTCCGCGAGATCCTGGACTGGCTGGATCGCTACCTGGGAACCGTGAAATAGCCAGGCGGGTCATTTTCGCCTCGCCAAGATCTCGATGGGCGACCCGTAACGCTCGAGCAGTTTGTGCGGAAGCCCGATCCGTCTACTTGGTCGATAGGTCGGCAAACCGGACAATTACGGGGATGTCGGCACAAGCGAGTTTTCTTACAGGCCCTTAGTCCACCCAGCGGGCGATGAACAAATTGGTTTCGCCGGACTCGGGATTGGCGCGGTTGGAAGCCCACACCATCCACCGCCCATCGGGGCTGAAGTGCGGGAAGCCGTCGAAGCCGGGCGCAGTGGTCACGCGCTGCGGCTCGCCGCCCCGCTTGTCCAGCATCCACAGATCAAACTCTCGCGGGCTCTTCGCGCTGGCGTTCGAGCTGTAGACGATGCGGTTGCCGTCGGTGTGGAAAGTCGGAGCAAAGTTGGCGGCGCCGTTGGAGGTGAGCTGGCGCGCGCCCGTGCCGTCCGACTTCATCAGGAAAATCTCCAGCGCTCCCGGGCGGACAAGACCTTGTCCCAGCAGACGCTTGTAGTCTTCCAGCGCCTCGCCCTGCGGACGGCTCGCGCGCCAGACAATCTCCGAACCATCCGGACTGAAGAACGCGCCCCCGTCGTAGCCCGGAGTGTGGGTAAGGCGGCGGACGTCTCCCGCCTCGTTCATCAGGTAGAGTTCCAGGTCGCCGTCGCGCACCGAAGTAAACACCAGCGCACCGCCGCGCGGGTTCCAGGTGGCCTCGGCGTCATAGCCGGGAGAATCGGTGAAGCGGCGCGGGTTCGAGCCGTCGAGCCCGGCCTCATAAATGTCGTAGCCGTCGTAAAGCGCCCAGACGTAGCCCTGCGAGCGATCGGGCGGAGGCGGGCAGGCTTCGGCGGCGCCGTGCGTCGAGGAGTAAATGATGCGGTCCTGTTCGGGATGGTCGAAGTATCCGCAGGTGGTGCGGCCGGCGCCGGTTGAAACCCGCCGCGTCTCGCCCGACTCCAGGTCCACAATGTACTGCTGATCACACTTCCCATCGCGCGGCGTGGCTTGGAAGATCAGTTTGCGGCCGTCGGGACTGAAGTAGGCTTCGGCATTCTCGCCGCCGAAGGTGAGCTGGCGGACCTCGCGCAAATGGCCCTCGCCCTCGAGGGTCTTCTCGAACGGCCGCCCGGCTTTGACCGCGAAGTCAGGACCCGGCCTGCCCTCGTAGTACGCAGGCGGCGTCCAGCCCTTGGGTGTGGCATTGGGTGCGGATGACGATTCCGTTGCCCGCTCGGGTGATGCTGCGGGCTGCGCAGCCGCGGGAGCGCCGTGGGCCGCCGCTGCCGGTGTCGCTGCTGCCGGGGGAGCGCCGCGACCCGATGTCCCGCGCTCTCCCAGCGTGGCCCTGAGACGAAGCGTCTCGCTGCCGCGCACCACGATCACTTCCACCGTCTCGCCGGGCTTGTTGTCTTGAAGGGCAAAAGTGAAGTCGTAGAGGTTCGCGATCTTCGTTCCTGCCAGGCCCACCAGCCGGTCGCCGCCGCGGATGCCGGCGCGTTCCGCGGGACTTCCGGCGCGCACGTCGGCCAAACGCACGCCGCCTTCCGGGCTTTCCATGGCGCCGAAGTCAGGCACCGTTCCCAGGTAGGCGCCATAACCGCGGCTGTCGCCCGACCCCGGCGGCGCACTGCTGGCCCGCGCATACACCGGACGCGAATCCCGGGTGGCAAGTTCGGAAACCACCGCCGTCACCAAGCGGGTGATGCGGGCCGCTCCCTCCAGATTGATGGACTCGGGCCGGTCATCGGGGGTGTGGTAGGCGTCGTGGGTGCCGGTGAACAGATGGATCACCGGGACGCCGGCGGCATAGAAGCTGGTCTGGTCCGACGGACCGTAACCGTCGCCCCGCGCGGTGACCTGCAAGGACGCGCGGTGGCCTGCGCGCTCGAGCAGGTCTTTCCACTCCGCCGCTGACTCCGCGCCCAGGGCCAGCAGGCGATCGTCGCGCAGGCGGCCCACCATGTCCAGGTTGATCATGGCGGCCACGTTCTGGATGGCGTGCGGCGGGTGGGCGACGAAGTACGACGATCCCGCAAGCCCAACCTCCTCGGCGGCAAACAGCGCCACCAGCACCGTGCGCCGGTTGCGGGAAGACGCCAGAGCGCGGCGCAACTCCGCCCCTGCCTGCATGGCCACGGCTGTGCCCGAGGCGTTGTCATCGGCGCCGTGGTGAATCGCGCGCTGGTTGGGGCGCAGCGACGACTGCCCGCCCCACCCCAGGTGGTCGTAGTGCGCTCCAATCACCACCACTTCCTTGGCCAGCGGCCCGCGCCCGGGTACCACGGCCGCCAGGTTCTGCCCCTGCGCGAAAGTAGTCCGCAGCGAAACCGTGCCCCGGACCTGAATGCCGGTCGCCGCAAGTGAGCGCGGCGTCAGGTCGCGGTCCACCGCCTTCTGGAACTGCTCCAGGTTCACACCTCTGCCGGCCAGCCAGCGCTGCGCCACCGAAGTCTTCACCTGCACCACGGGGATGCCGGCGGAGCTTTCCGGACCGTCGTTGCGCAGGATCGGCAGCTTGTCCAGGCCTTCGTCCTGCAGCGGCCCGGTCACAAAGATCACGGCCACAGCGCCGCGCTCGCGCGCCTGCAGCGCCTTGTAACGCATTGCCGACCACCGGCTGGGACGCTTGCCGTCGAAAGGGGAAGCCTCGTCTCGCTCCTGCGGTTCGTAACGCAGCACCAGGGCCACTTTGCCGCGCAGATCCACGCCTTCCAGTTCCCGATAGCCCACCGCTGGGGCCTCCATGCCGTATCCCACAAACGCCAGCTCACCGGCGAAGCTGCCCGAACTGGAAAATCCCAGCGGCGTCCATTCCTCCGCAGTCAGGCCCTCGATGGAGTTCCCCTCACCCTGGGCCACTCCCGTCTTCACCTGGAACGGCTGCCGGTAGCTGCGGCCAAAAGCGGGAGCCAGTCCGGACGCGCGCAGGCGACGCTCAATCCAGGTGGCGGCGCGCTCCAGGCCGGCGGTGCCCAGGCCGCGGCCTTCCATCTCCTCGGCGGCCAGAGTGAAGACGGCTTCGCGCAAAGGCTTCACCAGCGGGTCGGGCGCCCGCGCAGTTTTCGGAGAGCGGGCCTCTCCGGCAGAAGCGGGCGAACCCGCAAGCACGGCCACGCCCAGGAGAAGAGTGAATAGAAAAACGGAGAGACGATGTTTCATCCGGACGATCCTAGCAGGTGGTTTCGGTTCCATCCAGCGGACGGGCCGAGGTTCGAGGGGCGTATAATGAGTCCGGTTTCCGACCGTCGCGGCCTGCGGTCATACCCTGGCTGCGGTGGCGGTGGGCCGAGCGTGCATGCCAAAGGCATGTCGCCCGGCTCCGAGGGTGCGGAGCGGAAACGCCCGCGCCTCCCGTGCTCCGTCCGGTCCCGACCTGTCGGGACGGTTGCGGGAATGCACTTGGAAAGGGAACTCCTGCGGGTGCCGGGGTCTGCCGCTCCGCGAGTCCTTTCCCTTCCCAGCGCATCCCAAACCAGTACCGAGTGCCGAGTTGCGAGTTCTGAGTACCGAGTTGCGAGTGGCAGTAACTACGAACTGGGAACTGGGTATAGGTACTGAGTACTGAAATGCTTCGTCTCACCGACAAACACGGCCGCGCCATTACCGACGTGCGGGTCTCCATCACCGACCGCTGCAATTACCGCTGCGTGTATTGCCGTTCCGGCAACAACGGCGCGCAGTATGCCGAGCTGCCGCTCAGCGACTACCTGCGCATGGCGCGGCTGCTGGTGAACCTGGGCATCGAGAAGGTGCGCATCACCGGCGGCGAGCCGCTGCTGCGCGAGGGCCTGGTGGAGTTCGTC
>CAZZAQ010000166.1:2015-8320 GCA_964652165.1 uncultured Bifidobacterium sp. | reverse complement strand
TCAATATCAAGAACCTTTATGGCCGGCAAGCTATTCGCCTTTTTTCGACCTTCTAGCGCCTTGCCATCCGGCGCCAGCGCGAAACCTTCCTGCTTTATAATTATGGCGCCAGATCCCGCACGGATCGGCTGGTCCTGGCCGCTATCAAAGACTTGATTAACCATGTTGGTTCCCGACAAGAAAGAAATTCGGATTTGGAACGTGTCAGGAGCCGGCGGCGATCCGTCCTTGGCCAGAATTGAGTATTTAAAAGGAACGCTATTCGTACCGACCATCACTTCACTCATTCCATTCAGATTACCAGTCCCGGAGATGGCGATACGCCCGGCGCTATTCTTTAGCGCGGTGCAGTTGGTGGCGTCAAAATAGAGCCCCATCGTCTCAAAACGGGCCTTGAAGAAGCCGCTGCCCTCATTGAGCACGAAAGCGAAGGAGGCGATGTTCGTGGTGCATTGAGGCGGATTGTTGGTATCACAGAGGGGCGCGAGAATCTGTCCAACGCCGGCGCCGCCTCTTGCACCCGGATCATAGGCGACCACATAGGAGAATTTGGCGGAACTGGCGCCTCTATCATCATCCGTGACGGTTGTCGTGAGAGCGTAAAACCCAGGCGTAGCGTAAGCATGAACCGCGGCAACCGGGCTGGTGACGTCAGTCTGCGTTGTGGATAGTCCGTCGCCCCATTCAACGAGAGCGGTATGCGTATCCAATGTTCCTACGTCAGCAAAACCAAACATCGCAGTCATCGGTGTGCCGGTTGGAACGATATTTGCAGAGACGCCTATTGGTCCGGCGGTGGGCGGCAGATTGTCCACCGTTAGTTCTTTTCTGACCCGGTCCAGATTGTCCCCGACGGTCGCTTGAAGGGTATAGGTATCCCGCCTGGTCCCGGACGGAGCGTCGTCCAGGTAACGATGAACGGCCTCAAATACCCAACTCTCACCGGCGACAGGCTGAGTGGGCAGGATCAGGTCTGTGTTACCGTCGCCCCAATCAAGGGTCACGGGTTCCTGATTGGCACCGGGATTGGAAAAGCTGCCTCTGAGGTGCACTTGATCACCTTCTTTGATTGACGTCGGGAAGACATCCACATCCAGAATGACAGCGTTGCTCGAAACGACGACATTCAAACCGAACCAGTCTTCATACTTTTGGCCGTTGACGCCGGTGGCACGGGCGAGCAGTTTATGAGGACCATCCGGGTAAACGGCGGTGTCAAAGTCGAAGAAATACTTGGTGCTGCCAGAGTTCGTGCTGGCGATGTTAGCTGTAATATCAAAGTAAGTGCCATCGATGGCCAGTTCCACACGAGCCATCGCTGGTGCGTTGACACAGATCGGTGCGGGCGTCGGGTCACATGCGCATTCCTTGCAGGCGAAAGTCTTCATGCAAAGCAGATCCGATACGCTTACCAACACCCTTGTATTCGTGACGATCGTGGGTTTGCCGTGAAATTCGTAGTCGAATAGTCGATTCTCAGCAGGAAACCGAAAGTAACCACCCCATTCCGTAGTCCTAACTACCGGGGTGTTCGGGCCGGAGGAGGAGTAGTATTTTTCAGCTGCTGCATCGAGAATGGCAGGGGCATATTCTTCGAGCAACGGATCAAACTCGATCTCAAGCACTATCGTACCTACTACCGTACAGGTGCCGATGCAGGTGCCGAGGCATGCAAAATAGCCAACCCCGAAAAAAAGCGCAGCCGGCGCGCAACCGACAGCGCAGGGGGCAGCGCAGGCGCCAGCAGCGACGAGGGGAATGGCCACCACCCTGATAGCCGTGATGCAATCTCCCGCTATCTCTCGAAGGATCTCCTCCTTGCGGCCCCGGTCTAATTCCTGGGTGCCTTGGATGTCCGACGGGTAATTGAAATTAAAACTGGGTCCCCAATCGCCATTGAAACCCATCCACGGTGCATTTAACAATTGCCGATCAAGTCCGACAAAGTCATAAGCCTCGTAAGCCGGGAACACATGACCCTGGTCAGTCTGGTTGATGAGAGCGAATTCAACAACAAATGGGCCTGGGCACTTATTGAATGCCTTGCTCTCATTGTCCCCTATTTCCGTGTAGAAGGCGTGCCCGTTCCGAGAGGAGTAGAATATCGGGTGCCCGTTGGCGGAGGATTGCCACGTTAAATGGCGCGGGTAATCGCCATGCTGGGAAGTGTAAACTTCGACGAGCCTGCTGGTCGCGTTATCGAAGCGCAAAAAGACAGCTTCCCAGTCGCCCGTATGCTCGCCGAGCGGCGCCGCGTTGCCCAGATCCCCTTCCCCGCCGCATAGTTGAACAAAAGAATCTATGGACAAACGGGCTTTCATCGTGCCGGGACCGTTATAGGGGCTGAAAATCCAAAACTGCAAATCGGTCATGCCGATGTCCTTGAGGCGCACCGCATGAACGTAGGCTTTGGTTCCGGCGAGATCCCCGCCACGGTCTGCCGCCGGCAGTTCAAACCAGAACTTGGTCGCGCCTTGGTTTGCTTGGCGAGAAGCCACCGTTTCCATGAGGTTCGCCGGTGTGACCTGGTTCATGAATCTGGAACTGCCTTCGGTGGACACCAAGGTGGCTCGCTCCATGAACCAATCGACGGAGGATGGAAAGAATTGCTCGTCCCTGGGAATGTAGAGAATGGGGCCAGAATTTTCAATGAGGCATGCGTATTTCGCCAGGAGTCGGGGTGACAGCACTTCAAGCACCTCCTCCTCGGTGAAACCGCCAGCCAGCACGGTGTTTTCAATGTCCTCATTCCCGAGCCTCAGAACGATTTCGAGCGCGCGCCAGGTGTCTTGCACGCCAAACCCAGCCGCTCTCAGAGTCGCGACATTGTTGGTTCGGTCTAACTGTTGGAATGCCTCGCGGAGCATCCGCAGGGTGGGCGTCGCCGGAAGGGTCGCGAGCCTCAGGGCAGTGGCCGCCTGTGCCTCGGTCGCAGAGTAGGCCGCGCGAAGGGCCTGGCCTAGCTCAACAGGCGTGAACTTTTCCTCGTAGAGAATCTTCACAACCACGTCCGCAGCCAGGGCGAATTCGGATCGCATCCGGGCTGCAATATCGGCGGCGGAAAGGCCCTGTTCCCTGAGGACGCGCGCGCGCAGGACGGGGTGGTTGTCGATACGAAAATGGAACGGCAATGCTCCGGTTGATGTCGGCCTGGCTGGAAAGAAGCCCAAGTCGAGGCCCGCCACGAAGTAACGAACTTCAAAGCTGCGGCCCACCTGCGATTCATCGGGGTTCCAGGTGAACTGATAAAAATTGTTTAGAAGATCGATGTCCAGCTTCTTGCCAGTGCTGCCGGTGGAGTCAAACTGGTCCACCAGTGTCCGCTGGCCGGCGTCACCGACCTCAAAGATTGCCACTCTTAGAAAATCAAGCAGTGACTTGTCGAAGTCAGTGGGTTGGTCTTCAACAGGAGGAAGCGGATGGAGTGCTGTCGCCAGGAATTCGATGAGGTTGGCGGTCGCCACGGTCCCGTCGCTGCCGGGGGGCGCAGGTGGATATTCGCACCGCTCGTTCGGCACACAACCCAGCCCGCGGATGATGGCGAGTGCCTGAGGGAGACGAAGTCCAAAGGAGGTGGTGAGCGCCGCGGAAATCTCAAGACAGGGGTAGCCTGCACCGTTCAAGAGGAGCGCCGCGCTATTCGGTGTTTCCCCGTAGGCTTCCCGCAGCGCGGTGGCCGTCTTGGAAATGCTCTGGCCGGTGGACTTTAGAAGTTGGGCCGCAGCGGAAGCATCCAGGTGAAAGACATCCCGCAATGCCAACGCCAGGTCCGCGGCGTCATAACGTTCCCAGGACAAAATCAGCAGGGTTTCAACGGATCCTAGATTAAATTGGCCTGCCATTACTGCCGCAACTCCAGCCGCCCCAAAACCCTGTTCGTGGAGCACGCGGGCGCGAATCCGCGGGTGCTCCTCGATACGGAATTTGACGGGAAGCGTCAGCTCGGAGGTTACGTTCTGTTTGAACGTCCCGACTTGCAGACCAGCGACCGCAACGCGAAACTCGACGCTCTTGCCAATGAGCCTGCCGGGCGCATTCCAATGAACACTGTAAAAGCTGTTGTTAAGGCTGATCACATTAGTTTCACTGGAGCTTCCACTGGCGGTCAACGTGGCGACAATGTTGCAAGTGCCGTCGGCCGCAGTCTCGCACACTGTGATGACGAGGAAGTCGAGCAGCGTCTCGTCAAAGGACTTGGGGTCTGGCTCAACCGGAGACAGTAAGTCAAGAATCCAAGTTGCCGAGAAGTTGACCGGGACATCTTGTTCCTTAATCCGGAAAAAAGCTGCAGAACCGAAGGGCTGCATGATGAAAGGGCTGCGCACAACACCCACTGAGCGCCAGGGTCCACTTGGGCTGGGGGCCCATTGCAGTTCCCCCGTTTCCACCCAACTGAACGTGAGACTGCCATTATTAATTCGGGCACTCAACCGCGCAGGAGCGGACGAAGTTGGAAATGCGGCAAACAGCAGCGTGAGAATCAACAAAGTTAGCAGGGTAGCCCCAAAAACTGGTTTTCGAAGCGGGGTTGCTGCTACTGGTTCGGTTTTCGGCGTGGCTGGTTTCATAGCGGTTCCTAGAGTGGTGTTTGTACGGGGCTTTTGGTTCTTACTGATAGAGAATTGCCTTCTGGACGCTCCGCGGTTCAATTTCAGAAATCTTTTGGAGGAGGCGCCGGCGTCCAACAAGGCGCGGCTTGGCGCACGCGAAGCCAGGTTGCGAGCGCGGTCTGGGAGCGCCGAGGGCTGTCTTGAAACAGAGCGACAGTGTGAAATGGTTTTGTTGCCATAAGCCGGTCCTCAATCAATCAATCCAGGCCGGCCGGTCAAAACCGTCGCCGTCGCAGCAAGCGGGGAAGAATTAAGTGTTACTTCGATAGCAGGAGACTCGGGGCGAATGCAAGCACTAAACGAATGTTTCTTCGCGACGCGAAAAAGAGGCCAAACGGCGGTGCGGGTTGGCAGAAACCAAAGTCCGGACGTGAGGAGGCTCAAACTGAAAAGGACGAAACAATTGGCGGGCAAAAGTTCCTTCCCGTGAACAGCCGCTCCTACCGCGCTTCCAGTCGGAAGAACGCGGCGTTGTCCGGCGCGCCGAACTGAAACTCCAGCTTGCCCTCCGCGTTGATGATCGTCTGTGGCGCGGTCATGGGGAAGGGGAAGAAGTTGGTCAGTTGCGTGGCTTTCTCCACGCCGATGGTGAGTTTGAAGAGGCCGGTGAGCGGGTCTTTGGCCAGCAGCGGCGAGTCCACGTTCAGGGCCTGGAGTTGGGTTTGGGTGAACAGCCCGGCGCCATTGGCGTTGTTGAAGAGCGTATTGACGAGGCTGGTTTGATTCACCTGAAAGTTGAAGCCCAGCGACGCCATCAGAAATTCCGACGCGTCGTTCAGGCCGTCACCGTCCCGGTCCTCGGTGAACGAGAGCGAAAGGCCGCTCAGGATAATGTTGAACGGATTTTCGTCCTCGTCGTTGCTGGCGATGTGCAGCGTGGCGGTCTTCGTGCCGGTGCTGGGAGGGGCGAAGAGGACGTTGAAGGTGGTGTTGCTGCCGGGCGCGAGCGGCGCAACCGGGTTGAGGGTGACGCTGAACATTGCCGCGTCCGGTCCATCAAATGTGATGGTCAGGCCGGTGAGGAGGCCGTTGCCGGTGTTCTTGATGGTGAAGCTGCGGGTTTGGGTGTTGGAGCCGGCCACGAGATACTGCTGGCTGGTGCCGCCATTGAGGATGGTTGTGACGCCCTGCGATACGTTGATTTCGGCGACGGGTGGCAGCGGGGGGCCGAAGACGTAGGCTGCACCAGCGATGCCCTGGCTGTTGTTGCTTTGGTCGCCGTTGATCCCAGTGGCATTGCTTTGCTCGTGGTCCGCCCCGACCACAATCGTGTCGCCCGACACCGCCACCGATATGCCGAAGAAATCGTTTGATCCGGTGTTGCTGGCCTTGAGGTAGTCCTGAAAACTCCAGGTGGTTCCGTCGCGCGCGAACACATAGGCGGCGCCGGAGAAGGAGACGAGGTTGTTGCTGCCGTCACCGTTCACCCCGGTGGCATTGCTGTCCTCCTGTTGCGCCCCAATCACGACCGTGTCGCCCGACACCGCCACCGCGAGGCCGAAAATGTCATTCGCGTCGGTGTTGCTGGCCTTAAGATATGCCTGCTGGGTCCAATTCGTCCCGCTGCTGCGGACAAAGACGTAGGCGGCGCCGGATGCGTTGGCGCTGTTGTTACTCTGGCTACCGTTGACGCCAGTGGCGTTGCTGTCCTCAAAAGGCGCCCCGACCACTACGGTGTTCCCCGAGATTGCGACC
>CAZZAQ010000166.1:0-2005 GCA_964652165.1 uncultured Bifidobacterium sp. | reverse complement strand
CGCGAAAACGTAGGCCGCGCCCGCGCCGCCCGCGCTGTTGTTGCTGCCGTCGCCATCGACTCCGGTGGCGTTGCTGCTCTCGCCAGACGCTCCGACCACCACCGTGTCGCCCGACACTGCCACACGTACCCCGAAGAAGTCCCCCGCCCCGGTGTTGCTGGCCTTGAGATACGCCTGTTGTGTCCACGTTGTCCCGCTGCGCACGAAGACGTAGGCCGCGCCCGAGTCGGACGCGTTGTTGTTGCTTTGGTCGCCGTTGACACCAGTGGCGTTGCTGTCCTCGCGAGACGACCCGACCACCACCGTGTCGCCCGACACCGCCACCGAACCGAAGAAGTCATTCGACTCCGTGTTGCTGGCCTTGAGATAAGCCTGCTGCGTCCAGTTTGTCCCGGTTCGCACGAACACATAGGCCGCGCCGGAGTTGAAATTGACGTGGGGGTCTGTTCCGACGCCGTTGACGCCGGTGGCGTTGCTGTCCTCGCCAAACGCCCCGACCACGATCGTGTCGCCCGAGATTGCGACCGAGGCGCCGAAGCCGTCGGCCGAACCGGTGTTGCTGGCCTTGAGATAGGCCTGCTGGATCCAGGAATCCCCGCTGCGCACGAACACGTAGGCCGCCCCAGAGACGCCCGCGAGGTTGTTGTTGCCGTCGCCGTTGACCCCGGTGGCGTTGCTGTCCTCAAACCGCGCCCCGACCACGATCGTGTCGCCCGACATGGCCACCGATGAGCCAAAGAAGTCGGGCCCCGTGTTGCTGGCCTTGAGATAGGCGCGCTGCGCCAACCGGGGGAAACTCTGGTCTGCTCCGAATGCGACGCCAAAGCTGTTCGAGGCCACCGCGCGGAAATGATAGGAGACGCCCGCGAACAAGCCCGTGAGCGCTTCGCTGAAGTTCGTGTCGCTCGTGCCGCTGCCCAGCGCCTGCGGTGGAGTGACGTTGTCGTAGTTCGTCGTGAAGCCAAACTCGAACCATGCGCGGGTGTCCATGCCATTGGGATTGGCCACGCCGTTGAGCGTGGCCGCTGTCTGGGTGAGTGCGCTTGCCGAGAGCGTTTCCACGATAGGACCGAGGACGAAAGTTCGAACGCTGCCGAACACGATGCCGAGATTGTTCGTCCCGACTGCGCGGAAGCGATACGTGCCGGCCGTCAAGCCCGTGAGCACTTCGCTGAAGTTTGTGGTGGTGAAGCCGCTGCCCAGCGGCTGTGGCGGAGTAATGTTGTCCAAGTTGGTCGAGTCGCCCCATTCGAACCACACCGTCGTGGGAAATCCGAGCGAACTGGCGCTGCCGTTGAGCGTGGCAGTGCCGGGCGCGAGACCGCTCGCCGGCAGTGTGGTCACGAGTGGCTGATTCACCAGCAGGTCGTCCGGGCTGAACTGGCCGGGCGCGAAGGTGAACACCCGCACCTCGTCAATCAGGCCAGGGAAGAGCGCGCTTGGCGGCGAGATGGCGAAACCGCCCGCAGGCGTCGCAGGTGTGACGGTGCTGGTGCTGCCCGACGCCACGCCGTTCAGATAAAACGTACTCGTGCCGTTGTCGCGGACCAGCGCCACGTGCGTCCACGCGTCCACTCGCCGCACAGCTCCGAAGCCGACCCTGATGCCGCCGCCAAGTTCGCCCGAGTACGCGACGAAGAGACCCAAGAATGGGCGGTTCGTCACCTCCACCGAGAGGCCCCAGCCATTGGCGACAGCATTGCCGTTGTGAGCGATGAGATACGTCCCGTCAACAGCGGTCAAGGTCCTCACCCAGGCCTCAATGCCAAAATTATTTCGCGCCGTGGTGACCACCACCGCATTGCTGTAAAACTGGTTGGCGCCATTGAACACCACGGCGAGCGAACTGCCGATTTGCTCGGCATCAGGCGAAACGTCATTGGTGTAACGCGGGCTGCCGAAACGTCTGAGGTCGTTGGCCCCCACGAAATCCGTCGTCGTGGTCTTCACGATTTGGCCGGACGCCGCGCCCGGATCATTCTCTCCGAGGCGATACCAGGCGACG
>CAZZAQ010000165.1:6013-8330 GCA_964652165.1 uncultured Bifidobacterium sp. | reverse complement strand
CGGGCGACGTGTTCGGCTCTCTGCGCTGTGACTGCGGAGCCCAATTGGAGGGAGCGCTGCAGCGCGTCGGCGCCGAGGGCCGTGGGGTGGTTCTTTACGTGAGGGGTCACGAGGGTCGCGCCATCGGGCTGACCCACAAGTTGCGGGCGTATCAGCTACAGGATCAGGGTCGCGACACCGTGGAGGCCAATCTGGAGCTCGGCTTTCCGGCGGATCAACGCGACTACGGCATCGGCGCCCAGATCCTGGTGGACCTGGGCGTCCGCACGATGCGCCTGCTCACGAATAATCCCGACAAGCGCGCCGACGAAGTGGCGCTCAACGAAATCATCGGCCTCATCGAGAAGTCCGAGCGGCCCGTGCTCTACTGCGGCGGCGGCATCATCACCAGCGGCGCGGCCGGGGAGTTGACGAAGTTCGCCGAGGCGACGCAGATTCCCGTGACGACCACCATCATGGGCCTCGGCGGTTTTCCGGAGACGCATCCGCTCTCGCTGCGCTGGCTGGGGATGCACGGGGCGGCTTACGCCAACTGGGCCGTCAACGGCGAATACAAGCAGCGCAAGAATCCGACCGAGCCGCTGGAGAAGCTCAAGGACGGGGCCGATTTGTTGCTGGCGTTCGGCGTGCGCTTCGACGACCGCGTGACCGGCAAGTTCGAGGAGTTCTGCAAGCACGGCACGATCGTCCACGACATCGACCCTTCCGAGCATAACAAGAACAAGCGCGCCCAATTGGCCGTGGTCGGTGACATCAAGGACGCGCTCACCCGCCTCAACGCGATGGTCGCCCGCCGGTCCATCTCCAAAAAGTATACGGCGTGGCACGAACAGATTTCGGAGTGGAAGAAACGGGCGCCGTTCGCTTACGGCGTCACGCAGGAGATCGCCCAGAGCGATCACATGAAGGACCACCTCAAGGGCCAGGAGGACCAGGTGATCCTGCCGCAGATGGTGATCGAGATGCTCTACGAGTTGACCCAGGGCGAGGCGTACATCACCACGGGCGTCGGCCAGCACCAGATGTGGTCGGGCCAGTGGTACAAATACAAGTTCCCCCGCCAGTTCATCACCAGCGCCGGGCTGGGCGCGATGGGCTTCGGCTATCCGGCGGCGTTGGGCGTCAAGGTCGCCCATCCGGACAAGGAAGTGATCGACATCGACGGCGACGGTTCCTTCCTGATGAACATCCAGGAATTGGCCACCGCGCACGTCGAGAAGATTGCCGCCAAGGCGATCATCATCAACAACCAGCACCTCGGCATGGTCGTCCAGTGGGAGGACGCCTTCTACGAAGGCAACCGCGGCCACACCTACCTGGGCAACCCGGAGGACCGCGCGCAGATTTACCCGGACTACGTGCGCGTCTGCACCAGCTTCAACGTCCCGTGCGAGCGGGTGATGTACAAGCGCGACCTCCGGGCCGCCCTCCAACGCATGCTGGCGGCCAAGACTCCTTATGTCCTCGATGTGGTTACACCCTACGCCGAGCACGTCCTGCCGTTCATCCCCGCCGGCAGGACGGTCGCGGACATGATTTGGAAGCACGAGAAGTAGCGTCGTATCGCCGGCGGAGAACCGGGCGGCCACGGCCGCCGACCTCAGCCGTAGCGGCGAACTGGTGTTCGCCGCTGATCTCCTTTGAGAGCGGGCGTGGTTCCCGGTGGGTTTATGACCGGAGGAGGAGTGCGGCGGACGCCAGTCCGCCGCTGCGCCGAGGGTCGATCGAGGACCGGGCCGGGTTCCTAATCAAAGCGCGTCAGCCACGTCAGAGGGTCCGACCGGCTGGGAATCACGGAGCCGAAGATCAGCGAATCCTCCGACACGCCGTAGAGGACGAAGAAGGGAAAGTCCGGGGGGTAAGTGACCCTCATCGCAGCGCGGAACGGAACTGTTCCTCCGACAGACCGGCCGTGCGGCCCGCTGCCACGTCTTCGATGCGGCGAATCCCCTCGGCCACGGCTTCATTCAACGCCGCGGGCGTGACCACGCTCTCCACCAGCCGGCGGGCCAACTCCAGCCGGTCTTCCGCCGGCAGATCCAGCACCGTTTTGGTAATGTCAGCAGGTAGCATGGAACCCAGAGTACTATTGCGTTGGCCGGACGCAAGGGCCGAACGCAAACTTCTCAGCGCCACGGGCCGGAGCAGCCGAAGCGGGGCCGGGCCGGGCCAAAGCAGGAAGTCCGGGTGGCCTCGGACGCCGCCGTCTGCGCATCTCCTTTTTCGTCGCGGCGAGGGGTTGCTGGCGGGAGTTATTCGTCGCCACCGCCGAGGACACGCGGGATCGAATCAAGGCGGAAATCCAATTTGCTCTGGG